>CATPAM010000275.1 GCA_955651735.1 Candidatus Acidiferrales bacterium
AGATGACGGAAGCTAGCCTCCTGCAAGTCTTGCCTGGAGCTGGTGTAGCTGCGTTGCGATTTTTGTGCGACCAGTTTCTGAGCCTCGGTTGGCGGCACACGAAGATAAAGGATCAAATCCTCGCGCGGCAGTTCGTAAATGTTGTACTCGAGATGCTCGATCCACTGTTGAAATTCGGCGCGTTTTTCGGGAGCGACGCGAGCGGTTTGATGCGCCAGGTTGGAGCCGATGTAGCGGTCGATTAATACGATTTTGCCTTCGTCGAGGGCCCCCTCGATTTTGGGCTTGGCCGCGAAGCGGTCGCCGGCATAGAGCAGCGCGGTGAAATGGGGGTCGACGGATTCGAGCGGTCCGAGTGCGCCGTTGAGAAATTGGCCGACCATCTTGCCAAACCACGAGTCATATTGCGGGAAAGCCGTTGAATAGACGCTATGCCCGCCTTCACTGGCAGCGATGATCCCGTGCAGGAGATCGATCTGCGTGCGCTTCCCGCTGCCATCTATGCCTTCGATGGCAATGAGCCGGCCGAAAGCTCGTTTGTTTACATTTGGACGCAAAACAACCTCAATTTTCAGGACAAGTCACAGGTACGCGGGCACAGAGGTCAGTTTAACCGCAGACATTCTGCGCCGCAACGTCGCGCATGCTAGGATGCAAATTGGAAGCGATTTCGACAGTGGATCGAGAGCAAATTCGGGACAATCTTTTCCGGGTGCAGGAACGCATCGCGGCGGCGGCCCAGAAAGCGGGCCGGCGAAGCGACGAGGTTGCGTTGATTGGCGTTGCGAAAACGCAGCCCGCGGAAGCGATTCGCGCTGCTTACGAAGCAGGCTTAAGTCATTTCGGGGAGAATCGCGTGCAGGAGTGGGAAGGAAAGCGAGCTACGCTCGGTGACTTGCAGGCAACATGGCACCTGGTTGGGCATTTGCAGAGCAACAAGGCAGCTCGCGCTGCGGGATTGTTTCAGAGCGTCGACTCGGTCGACGATTTTGCCTTGGCGCAGCGACTGGATCGTGCGCGCGACGGGAAAGATGGGGAGCCAAAGCTGCGGGTTCTGCTGGAAGTGCGCGTGGAAGAGGAGGAAGGGAAGAGCGGCGTGAGGGCCGAGCAGGCGGCGGCACTCGTCGAGAAGGTAGTGGCGCTTTCGCACCTGGAACTTGCCGGCCTCATGTGCATTCCGCCTTTCCTGGGGGACGTGGACAAGGTGAGACCGTACTTCCGCCGATTGCGCGAGTTGCGAGACTCGCTCGACCACACAATTGGCCGCAGGCTCCCGGTGCTGTCCATGGGCATGTCGCACGACTTCGAGGTGGCCATCGAGGAAGGCGCCACGGAAGTGCGTGTGGGCACCGCAATCTTTGGCAGCCGGACCGCAAAATAGATGCTCGAACTGCAGACGCGAGAAGGGGCTGTGATTTTTCCTGTGCGGGTGCAATCGCGCGCAAGCAAGGACGAGCTTACGGGCGTGATGGGCGGCGCGCTAAAGGTGCGCTTGCGCGCGCCGGCGCTGGAAGGCCGCGCCAATGAAGCGCTGTGCGAATTCCTGGCGCAGCTTTTGAAAACGCCGAAGGCGGCTGTTAGAATCCTCAGCGGTCATCATAGCCGCAGCAAGCGCGTGGAAGTGCGTGGAGTGACGGAACTGCAGGTTCTGGCGCTTGTGACTCGCGAAGTGTAAGCGGCGGAACAAAGCTTATTGGCGTTTGATGGGCGCAGGGAGTGCGCCGCTCCATGAGTTTTGACGTGCAAGCGGTACAGAAAGACTTGAAGGCCGCGAAGCTGGACGGCTGGTTGTTCTACGATTTTCGCGGCCGCGATCCTATCGCGCACCGCATTCTGCAGTTGCCCACGGGGATGCGCACGCGGCGCTGGTTTTATTTTGTGCCCACAAAGGGCGAGCCGCGGAAGCTGGTGCACAAGATCGAATCGGAATCGCTCGCGGCGCTGCCCGGTGAGACGCTTTACTATGCCGGTCAGGACGAGCTGCGCAAGAATCTAGCGAAATTGTTGCGCGGCGTGAAACATGTCGCAATGCAGTACTCCCCGAAAAACGAAATCCCGTATGTCGCCATGGTCGATGCCGGCACCATCGAGCTGGTCCGCGGCGCAGGCGCCAGAGTGGCCAGCTCCGCCGACCTGGTGCAAAAGTACGAAGCGTGCTGGACGCCGCAGCAGCTCGAATCGCATCTGACCGCCGGCGCGAGCGTGGACCGCATCGTGCGCGAAGCCTTCCAGCTCGCCGCAAAAGGCGCGCGCGAAAAGAGGTTGCTCACCGAATACGACCTGAAGCATTGGATTCTAAAACAGTTTGAGGCCGCCGGCCTGACGACCGAAGAAGGCCCGGACATCGCGGTGAATGTGCACGCCAGCGATCCGCACTACGGACCCGTCGCGGGAAAATCCTCGCCGATCCGCGAAGGCGATTTCCTGCTGCTCGATGTTTGGGCGAAAACCAAAGCGCCGGGCAGCGTCTACTACGACGTTACCTGGACCGGTTTTCTCGGCGCAAAGGTGCCCGAGAAATACGCGAAGGTTTTTCGCGTGGTACGCGAAGCCCGCGACAAAGCGGTCCAGCTCATCCGCTCCAGCATTGCTGCCGGGAAACCGCTGCAAGGCTGGCAAGTCGATAAGGCTGCGCGCTCAGTCGTCGATAAAGCGGGTTACGGCAAATATTTCTTCCACCGCACGGGGCACAGCATCGGCGAAAGCGTTCACGGCAACGGCGTGAATATGGAC
>CATPAM010000276.1 GCA_955651735.1 Candidatus Acidiferrales bacterium
CTCGCGAGTGATTTCGATATCCACCCAGCGCACGCCGCGCCGCCATCCCGTTTGGCCGGCCTTCTGCACGGATTCATTTCGTTTTGCCTCAAGGGCGGAATTCATCTGTGGGTGTGGCTCACCGGCAGACTGGTGCGCAAGAGCGACGCCCCCTGGCTTGTGGGGCCGCTTGGCGGCAGGGAGCGCATCGGCACGGGCATCTACGAACGCGTGGCGCAGACGGAAGGCCTCCTACTCCGCACACCTCCACACGCTGGACTCCTTGAACACTTCAACGTTCTTCGCGGGCCCAACTTCAACCCCGATGACGTGCATCCGGACATCCGCCATTTTTATGAGCACGCCGCGGAGTACCAGCTCGATGTTTGGAGTGAAGTCTCGCTCATCGGGAGATTCTTTCTGTGGCTGCTAGTCGAATTCATCAGCCGCCGCATGGATCAATTGAATTTTCCGATCTCTTCGCTGGAAGTGGCCAAAGGAATGACCAGTGAAGTGGTGCAGCTTGTTGAGCCTGCTTGGGGCCGGATCGTGAACACCGGCTGGCTGCGGCGGCTAAAATCTTCCGGACGCGTGATTTACGCCGGCTTGTACTCCGTAACGCAAATGCCGGATGAGGCGGGGCCGTGCGTGAAGGTTACATTCCCCTGTCGCGGCAGCGCGAATGTCTACCTGGTCCCGGTGGCGCATCCCGATGGGTCGTTTGGCCTGGTGTCTTCCGGGTCGGCTTTTGGGCGTACCGGCTTCTATCGCATGATCGACGCCGGGCCGGATCACCTCATCGTGCGGCACGTGCGTTCGCTGCGCGAGTTGTTTCATGTGTACGTGGATGCAGAAGGCGTGTTACGCACGGATCACACCGTGTTTTTTCTCGGACTCTCCATTATTCGCCTGCACTACAAGATGACGCGCGTTCCGGTTCCTCAGTTTTCCGCGCAGGATGAGCAGGACCTCATCGCAGTCGAAGACATACTCTAACACTTCAGTCGTGGCGGGCGCCGTGCAAAACACTGACGGCGTGAGGCAACAGATGCGCTATGGCTTCAATCGATTCCGTGGCGCCTTTGGGGCTTCCCGGCAGATTTACGATTAGTGTTTTCCCGCGGCTGGCGCCTATGGCCCGTGATAGAACCGCCGTCTGCGTTTTCTCTAAACCTTTTCGGCGCATCTCTTCCGCAATTCCGGGAATCACTCGGTCGGCAACTGCTTGGGTGGCTTCCGGAGCATTGTCACGCGGCCCGATCCCAGTTCCACCGGTGGTGAGGACCAGATCGACGCGTCCGGAATCGGCGAGTTCGCGCAACTGCTCGCGGACAGCGGCGAGGTCGTCCGACACTCGCAGCGTGGTCACAATTTCCCAGCCCAGGCCGCGGCAAAAGGCGACCACCGCTGGGCCGGAAAGGTCCTCGAGTTTACCTTGCGACACGGAATCGCTTATGGTGAGGACTGCGACGCGCATGGGCGGGCTATTGCGTCTCTACGGCGTCGCGGCTGGCTTCGTCCATCAAGCGCATCGCTTCCATGAGCAAGCCGGTAGTGTTCTTGGTTGTCGTGGTGCGAGTGGATTCATTGGCGGCGTTGAAATCGATCTCAAACTCGCCCTCGCCCCACAAAATCACCTTGTAGACAGCGTCGTCGCCTTCGATTTTGCCCATTTTCGCGTCGCGGCATTGGCCCGAGGCGAAATAGAGCTGGCATTGTTCGCTGCCTTTGCGCACCACCAGGCGGCAGGATTTCTGTCCCATCTCCAGCGACTGCAGCAAATCCGTCATGTTCATTTCTTCCAGGCGGCCCTGAATAATGCCGGGGCGCGCGGCATGCTTCTGCATTTTTTCGAGGTGCAGGCGGTCCACCACTTTTTTCGTGATACGCACCAGGTCTTTCACCAGAAATGGTTTGGCGATGAACTCTTCTACGCCATCGACCAGCGGGCGAAGGCGCTCTTCGATATCCGCACGGCTGGCCATGAACAAAAACGGAATGTGGCAAGTCTTCTCGCGGCTGCGCAGCTTGTCGAAGAGCTGGCGGCCATCAAGACCAGGCATTTTATAGTCGGAAAGAATCACGTCAGGAGGATCATCGACAGTCTTTAGCAGCGCGTCGCCGCCATCGTGGGCGACCATGACGTCGCAAACGTGTTCAATGCCGCGAAACACAAGTTCCAACACGAGCGGATTGTCTTCCACCAGAAGCAGCTTGACGGTGGTTTTTCCGGAGGCCGGGCTCATCGCTGGCGGCCCCGTGGCGCGAGCCGCTGCGACCGCTTTTCACGATGGAAATCGCCGCTCTTTCCGCCGGTTTTTTCAACCAGGTGGATGTCGGTGATCTCCATGCCTTTGTCCAGAGCTTTGCACATGTCGTAGACCGTGAGGGCCGCGGCGGAAACCGCCACCAGAGCTTCCATTTCCACGCCGGTTTGCGCGGTCGCGATGACCGTGGAGTGAAGTTCCACGCCATTTTCACACAGCCGCGCAGTCACATCAATGTGCGTCAGAGGGAGAGGATGACAAAGAGGTATCCACTCCGCGGTGCGTTTTGCCGCGGCGATTCCGGCGATGCGTGCGACTTCCAGGGGATTGCCCTTGGGGTTCTTGAGCCGGCGCACAGCGGCCACGACGCGGGGCTTCATTGTTACGAAGGCGTGGGCTTTGGAGGTGCGGGTGGTCACTTGCTTGGCGGAGACGTCGACCATTTGCACTTCGCCGCGGGTTCCGTAGTGGGAGAGTTTCGGCATCGGCTCACTCTAGCTTAGGACAACAGAAACGAATTAAAACAGAGATCACCGAGAGCACGGAGGGCACAGAGAAGAGATCTCAAATTACGTCCTTTCGCAGCAGGATTGGCACGGTTTCTCCTGCGCTGACTTGCCCGCGGTCCGCGGCGACTACCAGGTAGCAGTTTGCGTGCGCCAATGCCGCCACATCTCCCGATCCTTGCCAGGGCAGAGCTTTTACTTCTGGTGTGGTACCGCGCCATTTGACTCGGGCGGGGAGAAAGTGAGTCAGCCCGGGCTTTTCGTTTAACGCTGCACCCAGCCGCGCTTTGACGAGCGGCAAATCGCGCGCGGGTGCGCCGTTAAGCAAGTCGATCGCGGGCACTACGAACAACTCGAACGTTACCATGGTGGAGACCGGATTGCCGGGAAGTCCGAAGACAAAAGTGTCTCCACATTTTCCGAACACTGCCGGCCTTCCGGGGCGGATAGCTACGGCGTCGAAGTAGAATTGCGCACCCAGGTCCTTGAGTACGGTTTCCACGAGGTCGTACTTCCCCATCGATACGCCACCGGAGAGAACCAGCACGTCTTCCAGCAGTCCGCGCGAGATTTTGTCACGAAGATCGTCGACGCGGTCGGCGGCATTGCCCAGCAGAACGGGCTCGCCGCCCGCGAGGCGCGCTTGCGCAGCCAGGGAAACGCTATTGCTGTTGCGAATCTGAAACGCGCCGGGGTGCTGGTCGATCGAAACCACTTCGTCGCCGGTGGAGAGAATGGCCACGCGTGGCTTGCAGGCGCAGCGCAGTTGCGTCGCGCCGACTTGCGCGGCCAGCGCGAGCTCCGCATAGCCCAGGCGCATGCCCGCAGACAGAATCGTCTCGCCGAGCTTGGCTTCACTGCCGCGCGCCACGATGTTTTGTCCCGGATGCGCGGCGCGCTCGAATCGCACCGAATCGCCGTCCCGGTTCGTGTGTTCGATCATTACGACCGCATCGGCGCCGTCCGGCACTGCTGCGCCGGTCATGATCTGGGCGCAAGCGCCAGAAGCCAGCGGTTGCGTGACGGTGTCGCCCGCTTTGATTTCTGCGACGCATCGCAATGTCGCACCGGCCGACACTTCCGCTGCGCGGACGGCGTAACCATCGCGCGTGGAGCGATGAAACGGCGGATACTCGCGGTCCGTTCTTACTTCTTCCGCGAGCACGAAGCCGAGCGCGTCCCACACGCTGATGCCTACGGTTGCACGCGGACCCTCGGCTTCCTCCACTTGTTCGATGACCGTGCGGCGGGCTTGCTCGTAGGTGAGCATGGTGGATGACAGGAGCTTGTCTCTAACCGAAAAATCGTGCGGACATGGGGCCCAATATATTGCGCTACACCGGCGCTTCAAGCCAGCGCGCGAGCTGCGTGCCTTGCGGCACGATGGTGGCGTCGCGTTCGGGGCCGGTGGAGATCATGCCGATTTCCACTTGCAGGAAATCGCCGATGAAGCGCAGGTAATCCACCGCGGCTTTGGGCAATTTCGCGTTGTCCTTCACGCCGTACGTGGATTGGCACCAGCCGGGCAGGGTTTTGTATTCCGGCGTCACGTGTTCGTATTCTTCGGCGAGCGCAGGCATCTCGCGGAGCTTCGAGCCTTTGTATTTGTAGCCGACGCAGACTTGAATCTCGCGCTGCGTGTCGAAGACATCGAGCTTAGTGACGACCAGGGAATCGATACCGTTGATCATTTTCGCGTAGCGCAGCACCTCGAGATCGAGCCAGCCGCAGCGCCGCGGGCGTCCGGTGACCGCGCCAAATTCCTTGCCGCGTTCACGGACTTCGCGCGCTTCGAGGTCGGGCATTTCGGTTGGAAACGGCCCGGAGCCGACGCGCGTGGTGTAGGCCTTGGAAACGCCGAGGACGTTCTTAATTTTTGTCGGTGGCACGCCAACGCCAGTAGTGGCTCCTCCGGAGATGGCGCTGGAGGAAGTAACGTACGGATACGTGCCGTGATCGATGTCCAGCATGGTGCCTTGCGCGCCTTCGAAGAGGACCGACTTGCCTTCGTCGAGCGCGCGGTTCACGAGTTCGGCTGTGTCGCAGATGTAGGGGCGAATTTTGTCGCTAAGTTGCAACGTCGCTTCCACTTCGTGGGAAAAGTCGATGTCCGCGCCGTAGGCTCCCGTGGCTAGGCGATTTTTTTCGGCGACAACGCGCGCGGCTTTTTCGCGGAACAGCGCGGGATCGAGCAGATCGCAGACGCGGAGGCCGCGGCGCGCCATCTTGTCTTCGTAGGCGGGGCCGATGCCGCGCGACGTGGTTCCGATCTTGTTCGCGCCACGGGCGCTCTCGGCGGCGCGGTCGAGTTCGCGATGATAAGGAAAAATCAGATGCGCGCGGTTGCTGAGGTGCAGGCGGCCTTTCACGTCGACGTCGGCTTTTGATAGCGTCTCGATCTCCGCGACGAGGGCCGCGGGATCGACCACCACACCGGTGCCGATGACCGCTTGCTGCTTGGGGCGCAAAATCCCGCAGGGGATGAGCTGCAGTACGAAGCGATCCTTGCCGATGATGACGGTGTGGCCGGCGTTGTGTCCGCCGGCGACGCGCGCGATGTAGTCGAAAGCGCCGGCGAGATAGTCGACGACCTTGCCTTTGCCTTCATCACCCCACTGCGCCCCGACCACTACGACGGATTTCATCCAGCGCCCTCACTCGCACACGTGTGCAGCGTCTCGACCGTAGCACCCGCACCCTTCCCTCAGCGATTCTGAGGAGGAAATGTCAGGTGGGAATGGCACGAAAACGACAGAATCAGCATCGTACGCTGCGCTCGGCTTCCGCGCAAGCGCTGGCGGGAAAAGAAAAAGATTTAACACAGCGCGGCAGAGGTCGGAGCACAGAGTTCGCAGAGAAGAGGCGCATATCTAGCGCGGCTTGCCTCCGAGTTGCTGGTGGCGGTAACAGGTTACGGCGTGGTCGTTCACCATCCCGGTGGCTTGCATCAGCGCGTAGCAAATCGTGGAGCCGACGAACCGGAAGCCACGCTGCGTCAGGTCCTTGCTTAGCGCGTCAGACTCCTTAGTTCTGGCGGGGACTTTCCGTTTCCAGGCGTTTTGCTTGGTTTTCCGTTCACA
>CATPAM010000277.1 GCA_955651735.1 Candidatus Acidiferrales bacterium
ATTTATCGGCCATGCCCTTTTTCATCTGGATGACGGTTTGATCCAGGAAACGCGGCATCTGCTTCAGGCGCGAAATATAGTCCTGGTAATCCTTGATGTCCTGGAAGGAGAGAACCAACACCAATTGGGGTAGAAACACCTGGACGCCGTTTTGCTGGTCCACCGGCATTTCCCAGGGCTTGAAACGGGCGCCCTCGAGTTGAGCTTTCAGATCGCGAACGATCAGGCGCTTGTTCAGGGCTTCCTGTTTGGGGAAACCAGTGGTGTCGATGAGCTCAAAGCGCGCAACGAATTTCTGCACTTCCTGCAAGTCCTTGTCGATCGCGGCCTGCGAAAAATCATCAAGTTCGGCGTTCCATCGCTTATCCCCGAGGAAGGAGGCGTACAGGGGACTGGTGCGGAGGCGGTATTCCCATTGCTCGGCGAGGAGATCGCTCAGAGCCTTGCGGCGGGCTTCGAGAGTGGAAGCGGTCTGCGCCGAGCTCAAGGAGGCGCAGACAAGAAGAGTGAAAGCAGTTAGACAAATCCGTTTTGCGAGGGAACGCATAAGGCACCTTCCAGCTCAAGTGCGATCGTTCGGCAAAGGAATGACGCTCGAGCCGTAATTTCGTTTCGATCTTCGAAAACCGCACCATGGTACACGCGTCACGCCTGTCACGGATACGTGAAACGAGTTCATGGCGTGACACAGTTGGTAAGGCGGCCGTTGGCGATGGTCTTAGTTCTCGGCATTGGTCTCATGATGGCCTCCGTTGATTCAAGGGAAAGCTTCAAGCTAACGGGGAGACGCGGAGTTCACGGAGGTGCGCCGGGAAGACGAGGAGCGAAGGTGGAGGGAGGCGCCGAGGGCGAGCCAGATGGCGAGGGCGAGCCATTCGGCTTGAGTGAAGTGGCCTGGGAAGGCGGGGACGAGCTTCATGACGAGTAGGAGGGCAGCGACGAGGATGCCGAGGGAGGTGAGGGCGCGGGAGCGGAGGTTGCGCTCGACGAGGAAGAAGGAGACGCAGGTGGCGAGCCAGCCAAAGGCGGAGGCCATGGAGCCGACTTCGGTGACGGGAACGAGGAGCGCGTCGCCGAGGAGCAGGCCGGCGATGGTGGCAGCGGCGATGCCGAAGATGGCGATGGACGGGGTCTGAAATTTTTCGTGGATGCGGCCGAAGGCAGCGGGAATGGTTTGGCGGCGGCCGTAGGCGAACAGCAGGCGGCTGGAGGCGACGAAGTTTCCGTTGAAGCATTGGAAGAGTCCGAAGAAGGCCATAACCAAGATCAGGCGTACGGGCCAACGCGCGCCGAGGGCTTGCTCGAAAGCAATGGCCGTAGCGAAGCGCCTGCCGATGAGATTCTGCCACGGTGCGATGAAGCCGACGGCGATTATGGTGAGAGCGTAGAAACCGGCTCCGATCAAAAGTGCCAACGCGATGGCGCGCATGTAGCCGGTGCGCTTGAATTCGGGATTGGCTTCTTCGGCGCACTTGGGCGCGGACTCGAAGCCAGTGAGGAAATACGGCACGATTTGCAGGGTGAGCACGATGGAGACGAATGGGGCGGCGCGGAAGAGGGGCTGAAAATTTGTGGGCGAGCCGCGCCAGGCGCTGATGCCGAGCAGCAGGAGAAAGATAAGAATGACGGTGGATGCGGTCCAGTTCTGAAAGGTGGCGCTAAGGCGGATGCCGCGGTAATTGAGAATGGCGAGGAAGACGGTCATGGCGATGCCGAGGAGAAGGCGGGGCAAGAAAACGGGTTGGCCGGCGACGCTATACATCGCGAAGGAATTAAGGGACGGGAAAATGTAGGCGGCGACTTTTCCGATGGCTACCGCTTCCCACGGGCACACGATGAAGTAGGCGAGGAGCATCACCCATCCGGTGAAAAAACTGACGATGGGCGGGAAGACCTGTGCGGTGTAGGCGGCTTCGCTGGCTGCGTCTGGCAAACGCTGAACCCACTGGCCGTACACATAGCCGACGGGAAGAAGAAGGAGTCCGCCGAGCGCGAAACCGAGAGCGGCGCCGAGGGGGCCGCCACGGGTGAGCCAGTCGTCCATGAGTACCAGCCAGCCCACGCCGACCATGGTGCCGAAGGCGAGGGTGAAGTAGTCGGTGAGGCGGAGCTTGCGGGCGAGGTTGGGCATTGGGGGGTTGTGTGGTCTATCGGATCGTTTTGTCTGCTGTGTTGACTCCGTGAAAGCGACGGCCCTTCGAGGCTCAGGGTGAACAAAACCGCCGCACTCCAAAGGGCTAGTGCGCGTTGCGCGGCGCACAGCCAAAAATGGAGGTCCCACTTTTGACATAGCACTTGGTGCGGCGCGATTTTACATGGGTTGGAAGCGGGTCGCCTAGTTTTGACGGGGCGTTCATATGGCGCTAACACGGACAGTTTAAAAGCTTAGGCCGCGGGCGGAGTCCCATCTCGCCCGCCGGATGGGTCCCGTCCGCGAAGTGCACTTCACCGGCGTGAGACCGCAAGAAATCTAAGGAGAGCTCTATGCATCATTGTGTCACGAAGAGTCTTACCAAGGCATTGGCCACGGCCACTGCTGCAGCAATTACCTTCCTGCCGGCGGCTCCAGCGTTTGGCGGCGACAAGGATGGCTCCAAGACCGCCACGCCGATCAAGCACGTGGTAGTGATTTTCCAGGAGAATGTTTCGTTCGATCATTACTTCGGGACGTATCCGCACGCGTTCAACTTGCCGGGCGAGACTCCGTTTCAAGCGAAGGAAGACACGCCGGAATCAAACACGCTGCTTTCTTCGGGATTGCTGACCAATAATCCCAACAAGGTGAACCCCTTCCGAATTCCACCGAGCGTTCCGGTGACTTGCGACGAGGACCACAACTACAATGATGAGCAAGCAGCGGCGCATGGCGGGCTGATGGATTTGTTCGTGGAGAAGCTGAGCTGCAATGACAAAGTGCTGGGGCCAGCGAGCACGATGGGCTACTACGACGGGAATACCGTGACGGCGATGTGGAACTACGCGCAATATTTCGCGATGAGCGACAACTCGTGGGGGACGACATTTGGGCCCTCGACACCTGGCGCACTGAATTTGGTTGCCGGAAACACGTTTCCCGGGACTCTGGCGCCGCTGCGCCCCAACGGGAAACCCGCTTCCGCCGGTGGCAATATCGCTGGTGGCTTGACCACCGGATCGGTAGTCGGCGATCCGCGGCCGCTGTTGGATGATTGCGTGGCGTCGAACCCGAAGTTCGCGAGTGTAAATCAGATCACAATGTCTGGGAAAAATGTTGGCGACTTGCTGAACGCCAAGGGCATCACGTGGGGATGGTTCCAGGGCGGGTTCGCGCCGACGGGCGTGGATGGGCAAGGTCGCGCGGTGTGCGGTCAGCACCACACCGGCTTGGCGGGAGATGACGCCGTGGTGAACGCGGGGGATTATATTCCGCACCACGAGCCGTTCATGTATTACCCGCAGACGACGAACATTCATCACCTGCGGCCGAGCAGCATGGCCAAGATCGGGCAGACCGACCAAGCCAACCATCAGTACGACATCACTGACTTCTTCGCGGCCTTGAAAAATGGAAACCTGCCGGCGGTCAGCTACGTGAAAGCCGGCGCCTACCAGGACGGGCATGCGGGCTATTCCGATCCAATCGACGAGCAAATATTCGTGGTCGGGGTGATCAACGCGTTGACGCAGAGCCCGGAATGGACCGAGACGGCGGTGATCATCGCTTGGGATGATTCTGACGGCTGGTACGATCACCAGATGGGCACGATCGTAATGCAATCGAACGTGCCCGACGATCAGCTGCTGGGGGCGGGAAGCTGCGGATCGCCAAAGGCGAACGACGTCGCGGGTGGGATGCAGAATGGACGCTGCGGATTTGGCCCGCGTTTGCCGCTGCTGGTGATTTCGCCGTGGGCGAAGCGCAACTTCATTGACGATACGATTACGGACCAATCTTCGATTCTGCGGTTCATCGAAGACAACTGGAACCTGGGCCGAATCGGCGGCGGTTCGGTGGACGCGATTGCCGGGACGCTGAACAACCTGTTTGACTTCGGCCGCGATCGGCAAGATCGCCGACTCATCCTGGTTCCACAGACGGGAACAGTGGTAGGCGGGGTCTCGGAGTAAGGAACAGTG
>CATPAM010000278.1 GCA_955651735.1 Candidatus Acidiferrales bacterium
ATTCGCAGGCCGTGGGCGCGGCCCAGCACATAGTGCGCGCCCACGGCCTGCGAATCGATATCCAAGGACTGGCGCGCTTCGGCTTCCGCTTCCTGATATCGATTCAACAACAAAAACGTGAGGGAAAGACCCTGGTGCGCCCGGGCGCTGCGTGGATCGAGAGAGAGGGCGGCTTCGTGTTCGATTAGAGCTTTCTGATATTCGCCGAGTTGGATGAAGCGGAGTCCGAGGGCGATGTGAGCCTGGATGAAATCGGGAAAGATCTGCAGAGCTTTCTGGAGATGCTCGACGGAGGTGGAGAGATCGCCGGAATGAAAGGCTTTTTGGTAGCGCTCGAATTCCTTGATGGCTTTGGAGGGGATGCGGAGCTGGCTGACAGGGACAGGGTCGGCGACGGGCGGCGCCGGGGCTGCGGAATTGGATCCGGCGCGCGAGGGAAGGGCGGCGAAGGGAACGTTGGGATCGAGGGAGCCGAGTCCATCGTTCGAGGTGGCAGAAGGCCAGGTGCCGTGGCGTCTTCCTTGCGCGTAAAGATTTGAAGCAAGGAAAAACGCGAGAAGAAGCAGGATTGTTTTTTTCATGTAGCTACCCAGACGGCGAGCATGAATTGGGTCGACTCACCGCTCCATTCTTTCTTTGAGGCCAGAGAATTTAAGGAGTGGGGAACTACTTTTTCGGAGCTGCCACTCCGTACGCTTCAAGGGGAGAGACGGAGAAAGTTGCGGATTTGTTTGGGAAGTTAGGGGTAATTGTATGTAAATTGCGGCTACATTCGGGGTTTAACATAAAAAAGTTCTTAAGGTTGGCGGTGATGAGGGTTCTGCGGCGTGCGGGTGATTACAGTGCTGGTGGTATTGGAGCCAGGGCCAGGGTCGTGGAACGCGGGCAAGCCTAGTCGGAACGCTTTTGGCCGTCGTTTTTGGCGGTATCGAGCCAGCGTCCGAGGACGGCGAGGGGCTGGGGTTCGACTTCGAAGAAGGAGAGACCGCATCCGAGGTTCGGCTGGACGTAAATGATTTTGGCTTTGGCGTGGAAGAAATCCTCACCGGCGAAAATTTTTACGAGCACGAGAGTGTCTTGCGGAAAGGGGTTCATCATGTCGAGGTAGCAGCCGTACAGGCTTAGCTCGCTGACGCGGGTGGCGATGCGCGCGTCGGTTTTTTGCTCGATGAGTTCGGCGCTGGCGATGAAGGTGTAGCGGGGCGTGCGGCGCTGTTCTCGTTTCAAGAAGATCGGCCTCTGAAATCATATTCCCATGAAATTGCGCGCGGATTGTCGCGGAGTTTCGGAAGGGTTATTAGCCTAGAGGTGTTGGCGGGGTCGCGGCGGGGCGTGGACAGCCAGAAATGGCTGTCCCACTGATCGGGCTGGCCCTTGCTGGCAACCAGAAACGGCTGTGTTGCTCAGATGCGATTGAAGAGGAGGGGGGCGCCGAGTTTGGAGGCGTAGTTAGGGCGATAGCGCTCGGTGTTGTAGAGGGCGGGGAGATCAACCTTGCGGGCGCCCATGGAGGATGCGGGGAGCGGGGCGTGCGCGTAGCAGCCATTTTGTACGCCGACCATGCGGCCGGTGACGCCGTTGCGGAGCATGTCGACCGCGATGTTGGCGAAAGTGATGGCGACGAGCTGGTCGATGGCGTCGGGCTCGCCGCTGCGGAGATCATAGGTCAAATCGCTGACCATGATTTCATCGCCGGTGCGGCGGCGGATTTCTTCGCCGAGGGCCTGGCCGATGTCGGCCTTTTTGCGGTGGCCGTAGGCGTCGGCTTCGCCATATTCCTTCACGGAGCCTTCCTTCCAGACGGCGCCTTCGGAAACGACGACCAGAGCGTAGTGGCTGGGGTTGTTGCGCTTGTCGTCGGAAAGAAGTTTGGCGACGCGGTCGATGTCAAAAGGATATTCGGGGATGAGGCAGCGGGTGGAGGTGACATAGGCGGTGTAGAGCGCGGTGAAGCCCGCGTCGCGGCCGAAAATTCGGAAGACGCCGATGCGTTCGTGCGAGCCGAGAGTAGTGCGCTGGCGGGTGATGAGCTCCTTGGCGCGCGTGATGGCGGTGGAAAAGCCGATGCAGTATTCGGTGCCCTGAACGTCGTTGTCCATCGTTTTTGGAATGGCGATGACGGGCATGCCGGCGGCGGAGAGAGCGGCGGAGAAGCTGAGAGTGTCGTCGCCGCCGATGGTGATGAGGCAGCCGACGCCGAGGCGGTCGAGATTTTCGAGGACGATGGGAGTGAAGTCGTAGTGCTTGCCGTCGAACGGAAGCTTTTTGACGCGATCGGCGGAGACGCTTTTAGGGAGCTTGGATTCGGTCATTTTGCGCGGGTTGGTGCGCGAGGTGTGGAGGACGGTGCCGCCGGTGCGATCGATGGCGCGGGTGTTCTCGCGGTCGAGCGGGCGAATGTAGGGGTCGGCGGGATTCGCGGGATCCATGTGGGTGAGGCCTTCCCAGCCTTTACGGATGCCGATGACGGAGCGGCCGAGTTCCGTGGCGCGGTAGACGACGGACTTGATGACGGGATTCAGGCCGGGCACGTCGCCGCCGCCGGTGAGGATGGCGATTTTGTCTTTAGCGGGCACTGGGTTGAATCTCCTTCAGGAGTGAAGATTTTTTTGAGCGACTGCGATTGCGCTGACGAAAAGCCTCAGGCCTAAAAGGCAGGCCTGCAGCTGCTTCGACTCGCGGCCTATGCTGCTGAAAACAGGACTATGAGTTCGCAGCCGTATAGTTTCGCACAAGTTTGGGAGCGGGGAGGGCTCCGGAATGTTAAAAAATTTTATCGGACGAATTTAGTTTTCAAACTGGCGATTTGTGGCTAGTCTAGGCGTTCGCGAAGGGGGAATCCATGGCAGAGAGAGGCGCGCGGACGGCCGAGGCGCATTTTGGGGAGACGTTGCGGCGGGATTCGTGGTGGGCGGAGAACATCCCGGTGGTGTCGCTGCTGGGAGGATTCGGGATTTATGCGACGTTGCGCGCGTTTGAGGGACGATTTTATGAGTGGGGACCATATCTCTCGCCATTTTATTCGCCACTGATTGATGAGCATCGGCACTGGTGGAAACTTTCGCCGGCGCTGCTGATTCTGGGCGGGCCGCTGGGCTTTCGCGCTACCTGCTATTACTACCGCAAAGCATACTATCGAGCGTTTTTCCTCGATCCTCCAGGTTGCGCGGTGAGCGAGGGAAAGCGGAATTACAAGGGGGAGAACAAGTTTCCTTTTATTC
>CATPAM010000279.1 GCA_955651735.1 Candidatus Acidiferrales bacterium
CTGAGTTTGTAGATGCGGCCGGGGAAAGCGTCGGAGGTGAAGAGGACCTGGTTAGGCGGCGGCGTGATGCAGATGGTCCAGGGAGCGCCGGGGGACATCGTGCCGGTGTTTTGCGTGGGGCGATTCCCGATGGCGGGGCGAGCGTCGGCGGAGATGGGCACGTCGATCGTGATTTGGCGGAGGAATTTTCCCTCGGTGTCGAAGACTTGAATGCGGCGATTGCCGCGATCGGCGACGTAAATGTTATCGTGAGCGTCGCCGCCAATGTTGTGGGGAGTGTTAAATTGGCCGGGTTGATCACCGGGCTCGCCCCAGGACTTGAGCCAGACGCCATTCTTATCGGCTTTGGCGACGCGGGAGTTGACGTAGCCGTCGCTGATGTAGGTGTTGCCGGCGGAGTCCCAAGCCATATCGGTCACCTGGCGGAACATGCCGTCGACCGGAGGAAGCGGCGGCTTGGGATGCTTGAGCGGCTCGGTGCCTTCGTCGGAGGCTTCCTGCTTGCGGCCGAAGACCATGACGACGCGGCCTTGCGGATTGAACTTGATGACCATGTCGGAACCCTTGTCGGCCACCCAGATGTTGTCTTCCTTGTCGATGCGGACGGAATGTGCGAAGGACCAGGCGTACAGGTTGTGACCGATCTCGCGAAGGAATTTTCCGTCGGAGGCGAATTCGAGGAGCTGCGCGGCGGCGGCGCCGTAAGCGGGACCGGCGGTGTTGCCGCGCGAGAAGACGAAGATGTGGCCCTTGGAGTTGACGGCGACGCCGACGGCTTCACCGAGGTAGAGGTCGGCGGGAAGCTTGAGAAAATCGGGAACGGTATGGTACGGGATTGCGGGTACGGGGGATTGTTGAGCGAAGAGCGGAGTGCCGAAGAATAAGGATAAGGCGAGAACGGCGCGTCTCATGTGCTGGCCTCCGAGGCGTCTATGGATTTGTCTGTCGTGGACGGACTATACACCAAACCGCTTGGGCTGCGATTGCAGTCAGCAGAAGAACGACGGGATCGATGGGATGCCGGTAGCGAAGTGAAGTGTGCGTGACGTAGTACAAGAAAGGAAAAATGATGGGGTAGGCAGCGAGCGGAATGGTGTAGTCGCTGCGGCGGCGAACGAGCACGGCGATGCCGGCGAGCGCTCCCATGCCGGAAAGAACGGCGCAGAGCATCAAGGTGCGCACCAACCAGGAGTCCGTGGTCAGAAAATTCTGCAGAGCATTGGGAAGGCCGGTCCAAAACGCGGCGAAGCGGTCGGCGAAGAGGATCGCTTCCACGCGCGGATGGGAGACGATGAAGGTCATCGCCTTGCGCCGCTCCTCGTCCATGAACGGAGTTTCGCCCATGCGGAAATAGCGCACGGTTTCGCGGTCCTTGGTTATGGGGCCGGGAAAGCGCGGATGCTTGTCGTCGTAGTTTTCGTTATTGCCGATGTAAAGCTCGAGCGGGAAATTCGAACGCAAGGGAACGATCCGATTGAACACCACGAAGTTGCGCAGGGTCCACGGAACGCAGCATAGAATGGCAAGGCCGAGCGCGAGCGCTGATCTCTGGAGCCACGGAACTGATTCCATTGAAGGAGCGGCAGCTCCTCGCTTTCGCGCTCGGTATGCCGCCCAACCGAGGAGAAAGGGCAGAAGCGAGCCGAGCGAGGGATTGGTCATCAGCGCAAAGCCCCACAGCAAGCCGTAGCCGCACCATTCACGCACGCGATTGGAATCGGCCAATTCCAACGTGGCCCACAAAAGGGTGGCCGCGAGAAACGCGGAAAGGGACGTGTCCCAGATCCATTCGAACGGAATCATGATGGCGCCGGGGAAAAGAGCCCAAAGCCACGCAGCGGAGGCGGCGACTCCCAGGCCCGCGACGCGTTTGCCAACGTGGAAAATCGGAATGCACACCGCCGTGGAGAAAAGAATGTTCAGGAAAACCAGGAAGAAAAACGACGGGACCGTGAAGATCCCGAAAATTTTGAACGTCGCAGCCACGAGAAGCGGATAGACGGGAGTGAGCCAGGCCGTCGGCCCGGTTTCCCGGCGAAATGGATTGCTAAATCCTTTGCCGGAGGCCAGCGAATAGGCGATGTTGCCGGTCTCTTGCGCAAACGGCGCCGTGGCAAGCGCGCTAGCTGGAATTTGTCGTTCCTGATCCCAGGCAAAAGCCAGACGCGCTCCAAACGCAACAAGCAGGATCAGCACAAGGGAGGTGTAGGCCTTCCACGGGTCACGCATAAAGCAGGGCGAGCAAACATGTTAACCGACTGCAAACAAAGTAACGAACTCCCTATCGAACCTTCGACCGTGAAAGGTTACCAAGACATTTTCAACGGCCACATCAAGAACAGTCCGGCTGCGAAAATTCGTTTGCGCGACTTCGCCGCACGAGACGGCCAACGCTTCCTCGAATCCCTCCCACAACAGTTATCACACCAGACGCACCTCCGCATTAAGAATTTCCTCCGCGGAGTCTTCACTTGGGCAATCTCGGACGGCGCGTTCCACGGAGCAAATCCAATGGAGACGACCAAGGCGGGCGGGAGAACGAAGAAGGATGAGAGCCTGGCAGGATTAACAGAGGGTCAGAAACTACGGAAGAAAAAGATTCAGGCATCGCACGAGCACGCGTACACGTTGGAGGAAGTCGCCGAGATGCTCGACAAGCTGCCCGAACCTGCACGCACGGTCTGC
>CATPAM010000280.1 GCA_955651735.1 Candidatus Acidiferrales bacterium
CTCCGGGACCTTGGAATCCTTCCAGAATTTGGCTTTGGCGGCGGGGTCGATCTCGAAATCATCGGAGAAAAACGCACGGGACCAGGTGGAAAAATCAGGGAGAAGGCGAACGCGAGGGCGAAGCAGGTCCACCGTTTTCGCGAACCACGCGCGGCCGGCCCCGGTGGCCCACTCGTCTTTCCACAAATTGGCGTGCTTTAGCACTGCTTCCACTTCCGGCAGCAAATCCTCAATGGGCAGCTTCTGAAGATACTGGGTATTGAACCATTCGAGTTTGGGGCGATCGAAGACCGCGTTGGTGCGGCTGACACCTTCGAGGGAGAACTTTGCCAGCAAGTCTGAGGTGCGCAGGAATTCCTCGTCTCCGCCGGCGGACCAGCCGAGCAGAGCGAGAAAATTGCGGAAGGCTTCGGGGAGGAAACCCTCGGCGCGATACATGTTGACGTCGGTGGCGCCGTGGCGCTTGGAGAGGCGGGACTTGTCCGGACCAAGAATGAGAGGCACGTGGGCGAAGACGGGAGGCTGGGCGCCCAGTGCGCGGTAAAGCAAGACCTGCTTGGGTGTGTTGGAAATGTGGTCGGCGCCGCGAATCACGTGGGTGATGCGCATGTCGATGTCGTCGACCACGACGCCGAGCTGGTACATGGACTGGCCGAATTCCTCGTCGCCTTTGCCGGAGCGGAGCAGGACGAAGTCTTCGATTTCGTCGTTGGAGAATTCGCGCTCGCCGAAGACGGCGTCGAAAAATTTGGTGGTGCCGCCGGCAGGGACGCGAAAGCGAACGGCGGGCTTGGCTCCCGAAGTGGAAGGCTTGCCGTCGCGGCAAGTGCAGCGCACGATGCGGCGCGGTCCGGGGGCCTTCGGCTCGTCATCCTGAGCCTCCACGGCGTGATCGCCGCCGGCGTAACGCTCTGCCGGGCAGTGGCACAAAAACGCGCTGCTGTTGGCCAGGAGTTTTTTCCCCGCCGCCTGGTACAGCTCAGTGCGCTGCGACTGATAAAACGGGCCTTCATCCCAATCGACGCCGAGCCAGCGGAGGCCGTCGATGATGCCTTGAACGAGCTCGGGCTTGTTGCGCTCGGCGTCGGTATCCTCGATGCGCAGGATCATGGCGCCGTGCTGATGGCGAGCGAAAAGCCAGTTGAACAGAGCGGTGCGCGCACCGCCTACGTGGAGATAGCCTGTAGGTGATGGTGCAAAGCGGACGCGCACAGGGCCTGCCAGGTCGTTGGGTGTTTCACTCATTTGCCGGGGTCGCTTGGGGTTGCGCTAGCTTTTCTCGCAAAAAGTGCGATTGCCCAGTGTAGCGAAACATGGGTGGATGGTCCAACTTAGGCCTTTACCCGGCGTCAAATGGGACTCTGCCGGAGGTTGCCAGGGCTCCCGGCGCGGATGTAGCCAAGTGGTTACCTCACCGGCGGTACCTCTGCTCTGCTATCTTTTTGGCCACCAGTACCGCGGTACGCTTGCCTCAACAAAAATGCATGCTCCATAATCCAAGTGCTTTATTTTGTGTGTCCATAACGCTTTTTTGCGGGCGGTGCGACGTGTGCGCGCCGTCCGCACACATGCGCATGCCGTAGGGGATGGGAAAGCGCTTATGGCCTGCTGCATTCCGGGGCAGGCACAGTCTGTGGTTCCGCACGCCGTGCGGAGAATCGACGAGTGTTGGTCTACAACAATTTCATAGCGCTGGCCCTGTTGGCGGCAACGTCGCTGGTCGCGGGGTTCTTTGCGTACATCCACAGCCTGAAGCGGCAGGCGTACCTGCTGCTGTGGACGGCGGGGTGGACGCTTTTTGCCTTGCATTACCTGGGCGCGGCGCTGGCCCAGTGGGTGCCGGATACGCCGCTGCAGACCGCGCTGGATCGCTGGCTGTACGCGGTGGCGGCGCTGTTTTTTCTTCTGGGTGCGCAACTCTACTCACAGCGCAAGCCGTGGAAATTCGCGGCAGGCGCAGCCGCGGTATTGCTGGGCGCGTGGGCCGTGGCCAACGCGCTGCATCTTTTTAGCGCCACGGTGGTGGTCCCCGGCGCACTGCTGTTCGCTGCCGTGGCGGTGATCTTTTGGCAGGAGAGCAAACGGCAAGAAACCCTTGCGGACCGCCTGCTGGGGCTTTCCTTCATGGCGTGGTGTGTGTTGCAGCTGGCCGTTTATTTCCTCCTGCGAAGCGCACCTGCGGACCTGGCGATTGACAGCCCGATAACAGCGGTGCCCTCCGCATTTGTGGCCATGCTGATGGTGATGGCCTCGTACGAAGAAGAGAAGCGGCGCATCGAGCGCAACATGCTGGCGTTGTCGAATTTGAATCTGGCGACATCGAGTTTTGTTGGCGGAGAGATTCAGCGCATGCTGGCGCAGGCGCTGGACCGCGTGCTGGGAGTGGTGCGATTGCCGGCGGGCGCGCTGTTTTTGCATCATGGAGATCCGCAGGGGCCGACTTCGGTGGTGGCGGTGGGGCTGAGCGACGACTTCTGCCGAGTGGCACAGAACGAAGGGTTGGATGACTACCTGGTGGGGCTGGTTTCGCGGCTAGGAGGCCTGCTGGGTTTCCGTGACTTGCGCAATGCGGAGTCTGTGGCGGCACTGGAACGGGAAGAGCCGATCAAGAGATTCCGGCAACTGGCAATAGCGCAAGGGCTGCGCAGCGTAGTGGCCATCAGCCTACAGGCGAAAGAACAAGCATTCGGCGTGCTGTTGCTGGGAACGCCGGATAGCCGGAGATTCGCGCCGGCGGAATATCGCTTGCTGTTGGCGCTGGGGCACCAGATTGGCATGGCGGTGGAAAACAGTTATTTGGTGCAGCAGACTTCACGGCGCTCGGAAGAACTGCACGTGCTGAACGAAATCGGGCGGGCGCTGAGTTCGACGCTCAACAAGGAAGATTTGCTGAGCAAGATCTGGGAGGAATTGCGGCGGTTGTTTGACGTGGAGAATTTTTATATTGCAGAGCTGGACCCGGTTCGCGACGAAATGCGCTTTCACCTGGAAGTTCAAGGGGGAGTGCGCCAGCCGCGGCGCAGCCGTCGCGCTGGGAATCACCTGACGGAGTACGTGATTCGAACGCGGCAGCCGGTGCTGATTCGCGACAACTACATGGCGGAAGCGAACAAGCTGGGAGTGCAGCCGCTGCGCGATGGCGGGTGTTTCTGCTGCGTGCCGTTGGTGGCATACGATCACGCGATCGGCGCCATGGCGGTCTATTCCGACCAGGAACACGTGTTCGATGAAGGGAATCTGGAGTTGCTGCGCGTGCTGGCCAGCGAA
>CATPAM010000281.1 GCA_955651735.1 Candidatus Acidiferrales bacterium
AGTTTTCAGCGAAAGGATTCGTATTCTCGGGTTCCGCGGCCTCGATCGGGACCTCAAATTCAGCGGCGCCATCTTCGCGAGCGGTGGGCATTTTTGCGCCCGCCTCGGCCGGCCGAGTATCGTTGAGCATCGAAGCCCATTCGTCCGACAGATCGACTTCGTGGACCTCCTCAGGGGCCAGAGCAGCGGGCTCGGCCAATGCAGCTTGCTCCGGTGCAACTTCTGCGACGATCGGACGGAGTTCAGGCGCCGCCGGTTGGTGCGGGGCCAACTCTTCGTCCGTCAAACCCGCAGCGCGTTGGAAGCGGCGGCGCAATTCCTCGAAGCGCTCCGCGCTGCGGACGTCACCGCGCTCGGTGTGGATTTGCTCCAGTTGTGCGGCAAGCTCTGCGGTGCGGCGGTCGTCGCCCGCGCCGAGAACGAAATCCAGGAGTTTCTCGAGTGTCGGCGCATGCCGCGGTGCTCGCCGCAGGATGGCTTCCAGCAAACCTATTGCTTTCTGGGTCAATCCATAGCTGGCAAAAAGGTCGACATCGGTGAGCGACTGCGCAATGAATTTCTGCGTTTCGTCATCGAGCTGGCTATCCGCGGATTCCGCTGGCTTTGCTCGTACTTCTGGAGCGGCCTCGTCCTCGGTGGGCAATTTGGGAGCAGCCGGTCTCCTCAACTCGGCAGGCAAAGCCTCTTCTTCTTTTTCTGCCGGCACAGAAGTCTCTTCCGGAGCGTCATGGCCCAGCTTGCGCAGAACGGCGTTCAGCTTGCGCTTCGGCGCATCGCTTTCCGGCTCACGAGCGACCAGTTGCTCGAAAATCTCCTTTGCCCGATCGTATTCCTTGGCCGCCACCAGGGCATCACCGAGGTGCGCGAGAGCATCGGGTAGGTGGAATGAGTCGTTGCCGCGGCTATAAAGTTCGACCAGCCATTCCAGCGGCTCAAGGCGCCCGGGCAGCCGCGCGCTCAAGTCGTTCAGCAGACGGCCGACTACCTCGTTCTCGCCGGAGTCCTGCATGGGGATACGAATGCGCTTGAGAAGCGAGAAGGCTTGCTCGCCTTCATCAGCCTGCAGCAGCGCCTCCACGACTTTTTGCGCGGGCCCAAAATTCTTTATGTCGGAATCGAAAACGCGCGAGGCCAGGGCCGCAGCCTGCTCCCAGTCCGAGTTCTTGAGATAAAGATCGAGAAGTAGGTCGGTCTGCTCGCCGCCCTTGTCGAGATCGGCGACTTGCTCCAGGGCCTTGGCGGCCTCCGCGGTGTCGCCCTTGGAAGAGTGCATGCGCGCCTTGACGATTACCGCGGCCATGTTCTTCGGATCGAGTTTTAATGCGCGGTCCGCCAGCTTCTCGGACTCCGCGGAATCGCCGCGCGCCAGCGCGCGTTGCGCAGCGGAAACATAGGCCTCAATGGCGTCTGCAGTCTGCCCCATCGCGGTGTAGAGATCGGCCAGGCGAATCTGAATGCGCAGGTTGTCCGGCTCCGCCAGTAGCAGCTTCTTCAGCAAGGCCACCGCTTCGGGTTGGCGGTGGCCCTTTAGATGGATTTCCGCGAGCTGCAGGAAGAGCGGGCGCGCCTCGCTCATCACCCCTTGCTGCACATAAAGATCGGCGAGTTTCTCGAGCGGACGAATCTCTTCGGGAGCCAGCTTGGCGATGCGCTTGTAGACGGCAATGGCCTTGGTCAGGAAACCGTCGCCGACGAAGATCTGTGCCAGGCGCTCAAAATAATCCATGGCCTGAAACGTCTCGCCCTGCCGGATGTACAGCTCCCCGATGGTCATCAGGGTGACCTGGTCTTTGGGCTCGTACTTCAGGACCTGCTGGTATTCGGCGATGGCCTGAGGGACTTTGCCCTGATTGAGGAGCTTCTGTGCGGCTTCGACGTATTTGCTTTTGCTATAGGCCATACGGGAACTTGCACACTGCGCCGCCCGTGCCTGCTGGAGAGGTGCGTCCCCGCGCCGAAGCTGAAACGGCAGGCAGAAGTCGTGCCTTCCTACGCTAGCAGGCAAAGAAAAGGCAAGTCAACGAGGGCAGATTTTCGTGTGAGCACCCAGTTATCCCCGTTGGACTTAGGAACGCGGAGGCGAAAACCAGGCGAACCCAATGAAACGTACTTTTATCTTGCCGTGGCAGGCAAACGGTCTGGCACATCAGGGCAGAATCGCGTCCGGCAGCAGCGCGATCTGGATGGCCCCCGCGGACCAGCAGCCGGCGTCGCGAACGGGAGCGAAGGAATAGCGGTGCAGCGGCGTAGGACCATGCTGGCGCAAAGCCTCCAGGTGATCAGCGGTGGCGTAGCCTTTGTGGCGTGCGAGGCCGTATTGCGGATAGACCACATCCCACTCTTTCATGCGGGCATCACGGTGCGTTTTCGCCAGGATCGAAGCGGCAGCGATCGAGACGCTGCGGCAGTCGCCTTTGATCAGCGGCTTCTGTTCGATCAGGACATCGAGCTGGAGCGCGTCGATCAGCAAGTAGTCCGGGACGATGGTCAGTTGCTGAAGGGCCGCGGTCATAGCCTGACGGCTGGCCTGGTAGATGTTCCACGCATCGATGCGCTGCGCGTCTATTTCCGCCACCGCCCAGGCCAGTGCGTGCTCGCGGATGCGTTCGGCCAATTGCGCGCGCCGCTCCGGCGCAAGCTGTTTTGAATCGTCGAGCCCCACAATGCGGCGCTTGGGGTTCAAAATCACCGCGGCGGCAACCACTGGCCCGAATAGCGCGCCACGTCCGGCCTCGTCTAAACCGGCAATGCGCGTCCAGCCAAGTTTGCGCGCCGCTCGCTCGAAGCGGGAAGAGCAGAGACGGCTCATTTCGGCCGCGATTTTAGCATGACAGCAGAGGCTCAGGACCTGAAGTCAGAACCCCAAGCAAAAAATTATTCGTAACGCAGCGCAACCATCGGATCCACGCGCATCGCGCGACGCGCCGGGAGCCATGCGGCGAGGAACGCTACCGCGAGAAGAATGAGCAGAGCCAGTCCCAGCAGCAGAGGGTCGTGCGCACGAACCTGAAAGAGCAGGGACTCCAGCAGTCGCGAGCAGAGCCAGGCCCCGAGCAGACCGAGCGCGGCGCCGGAAATGGTCCAGCGAGCCACGCTAGTAAGCACCAATTGCAAGATACCTCGCGGAGTAGCGCCCAGGGCCATGCGCACGCCAATCTCGCGCGTTTGCTGTGCCACCAGAAATCCCACCACGCCGTACATGCCGATCGCAGCGAGGAGCACTCCCATGGCCGCAAAGATAGACAGCAGAATGGCGTTGAATCTCGGTCGATCGGCAAGCTTGCCGACCCGCTGGCTCATGGTTTCGACGGTCACCGGTACGGTGGGATCAATCGCCGCGACTTCCGAGCGCACCCAACGAACCAAGGCTTGCGGGTTTTGCGGGGTGCGAAGGATCAGATGCCCCCTTCGGAAATATCCTTCAGGTTCCGCTTTCCACGGCAAATAAAATTCCGGGTCGGCAGCGGCAGTGAGACCGCCATTTTTTACATCGGAAGCCACACCGACAATGGTGCGCCACGTGTTCCGGTTGCGGAAGAAGAACGACTTCCCGACGGGATCGGCACCAGGCAACAGGCGCTTGGCGAGCGCTTCGCTGAGGATCACGGGATTGCTGTTTGCGGAGATATCCGCGGCCCGGAAAGCACGGCCGCTCACAATGCGAATGCCCAGTGCGGAAAAATAATCCGGCGTGACGAAGCGGTAGCCGATCATGCCCCCGGTGCCGTCGGAAAAGCGCGGCTGTCCGGGAAC
>CATPAM010000282.1 GCA_955651735.1 Candidatus Acidiferrales bacterium
CAACTCTTCCTGCCCCTGAGGAACCACAACCTCCACGCCACTGTTTCCGAGCGCCGGAACATTCAGATGTCCTGCAATATTTAAAGCCCTTGAGCGGGAATGCAGCGCCTGATGAGAGAACGCCTCAAGCTCTTTGCTATCGCCGCTGGAGGCTGCGGGGTGCGAGACCGATAGTTCAGTTTGAGCTACAGAGCCTGGCGGCACCTCTTTCCTGCCCTTATTCGGGTTGTGCGTCAAAAAAAATGCCAGCGCCAGAGCTGCGGCCGCAGCCAGCGAGCTGAATGCAAAAACAGAAGAATAAGGTCTACGCCCTCGAGAAACCTGAATCTGCAAGGCTGCACGGACTCGTTGCTCAAAGTTAGATGGAACTCCGACGTTAGTTTGGGAATGAAGGCCCGCGTCGACTAAAGCAAAAAGCGCTTGCTGGGCGGCTAGCGTGGCGCCGCAGTGCGCGCACGTATCCACATGCTCGCGCACCGGGATCGGCAGCGCAGCGCCGCTCGCAGCGGCTTCGGTCAGCGCTTCTTTGTATTTGTCACATAGCATTGCAACTTCTCCGCTAATTTCCTTCTTCCCGCAAACAGCCGCGACTTCACCGTGCCCACCGGCAAACCTAGCATCGCCGCCACTTCTTCCAACGTATGGCCCTCCATGGCAGCGAGCAGCAGCACGAGCCGCAACTTTTCCGGCAGCGTGCCCAACGCGCGAGCAAAATGCGCCTGAAATTCACCGGACGCCGCAAGTTCCTCGGCCGTGGGTGGCGCAGTACGCCTCGCCGGCTGTGCCCATTCGGTTTCGCGCACCTCGCGCCGCTTCGCTGATCGAGCCCGGTCCAGTGCCATCCGGAACACGATGCGCACCAGCCACCCGCGAAATCGGTGCGCATCGCGCAGGCGATCAAACCGCCCGTACGCCCGCAGCAGCGCTTCCTGTGCCACGTCCTCCGCGTCAGCGTCGTTGCGCAGCACGCCGCGCGCCACGCGATAAGCCAGCGGCCCGCACTCCGCAAGCCGCTCTTCGAAATCGCGCCGCTTGGCAGCATGCGCCGCCTCTCGGCTCCACTCCTCTGCGGCGCGAATCGGCTGGATCAGAACCAGCTCCTGCATTCGTTCTCACGTGCGAGCCACCCGCGCTCGCCCTCCCAGTACACCTACTAGACGCCGCCGTACATCCCACGGTTCACCCGCAGAAAATCTTTCACACAAATCGCAAAGGCAAGACGCGAACTCTTCCAACAAACGCAGTTCACGAATGGAACAGACCCCATTCAGCCAAGTCTCAAAACGGGAGCCATCCTGCATTCTCGTCGGGAGTTCTCGTCGGGAGTTCCCGTCTGAGAACTGCCGCTGTCGCGTTCCGAGTTTCCTGCGAACACCTGAACTAACAGTCCCAATTCGAGCAGCTTACAGGATCGCTCCTTTCACGCGCGTAGCGTAAGCCTGATATCGCCCCTCGCGGTCTCCCCTGGCCCTTCGCCCGCATTTCGCGGCCACATGCGGCCCCTCCCGCTAAACGCTCGCACCGAATCTCACAGCGCGGCAAGGCTGCCCTTCGCTGCGCTGCCAATTCTAATTCTTCTCGCCACAGCCGCGTGCACCCTGGGTGCGCCGGCAGCACCGCAGGCCAGCTTGCCCGGAGGCGAAAGCCGAAGCATCGGGCCGAAGGATCTCAACCCCAGATATTTCGCAGCCTGAAATGGGAAAGGGAGGTGCCGACGCTACCGCCGCCGCGCCTTCGCCAGCAACCGCAAAATCTCCAAGTACAACCAAATCAGCGTGACCATCAACCCGAACGCCCCGTACCATTCCATGTACTTGGGTGCACCCATGTGCACACCGGTCTCGATCATGTCGAAGTCCAGCACCAAATTCAGCGCCGCAATGATCACCACAAAAACGCTGAACGCAATTCCAATCGGGCTGCTGCTATACAGAATCCCCACGTTGACGTTGAAAAAGCCCAGCAGCATGGCCACAAGATAGAACACCGCGATCCCGCCGGTAGCCGCGATAACGCCGATCTTGAATCCCTGTGTTGCGCGAATCACTCCGCTCTTGTAGGCCAGCAGCAAAACAAACAGCGTCGCGAACGTAAGTCCCACAGCTTCGATGGCTATTCCTGGATAGGACTTCTCAAAAATCGCCGAGATGCCGCCAAGCACCAATCCTTCCAGCAGCGCATAGAGCGGCGCGGTGATCGGCGCCCAGTTTCTCTTGAATATGGTAACCAGCGCGGTCGCCATCCCGCCCAGCAGCCCGCCAATCATCCACGGAATCGCCGCTTCCGGCGTCTCGGAGTGCGCCATCCCCCACGTCCAAGCCGCCGTCGCCACCACGCACAGCAGCAGCACGCCCGTCTTATTCACCGTGCCCTGCAAGGTCATCGCTTCGCCGCCGACAGCGACCTCGCCGCGAAACGCCTTCTCATTCAGCGCAGGATTGGACGTACGCAACGGATTAGCCATGTTTGTTTCCCTCGCCTTTGCAGCAGTCTGTGCGCAAACGTATTTTCGTCAGGGCACGGCTTCAGCCGTGCCGTAAGTAATATCGACTCATAAGGTTTTAGCCGCTGAGGGCCTCGCGCTGAGTTTCCACATAGAACTCTACACACCCAGTCTATACTCGCGAAAATCGCGCCGCAAATCGCACACGACAACCTACGGGAAGATAAGTATAAGGAAGCGGATCACAAGCAGAGGAGTGGTAGCGCTAACGGGAATCGAACCCGTATTTTAGCCTTGAAAGGGCTACGTGCTAACCGTTGCACCATAGCGCCACTGCGTGATCTACATCTTACCATGCCGTTCCCACCAAATTCCCGTCTAGCCAATCACGCCTCCGGTAGGGCTACAGTTTTGACCTGCACCGGTGCCAATCGTCAGTCCGCGCGGGCACGAATCTCGCCGTCGCCCCACGGCCCTTCTGAGATAGACTGACGGCCGCGCCAATCGCGCAGTAACTAACAGGCCTTATGGCAAACACGGAGGACACGGTGAAATCACTGCTCTTGATATTTCTCGCTATCGTCGCGCTCCCTTGGGTTTCATCCGCGCAATCTTCATCCTCTGCGCCGAAAACGGAAACAGTAAATGCCTCGAAAAACGCGACAGCCAAACAACAGCCCCCGGCGCAAGATCTTTCCGCTCGCGTTCCCGTTCCCCGGCCCGACGACGTAAATTCCCTCGACTCCATCCTCAAAGCCATCTACGACGTCATCTCCGGCCCCGCCGGCGATCGCGACTGGAACCGTTTCCGCTCCCTCTTCGTCCCCGAAGCCCGTCTCACCTCCGCAACACGGATAGATGGGGGCCCGGTTCGCCTTTTCGATGTCGATGGATACGCCCGCGGCGCCGGCGGCTATTTCAAAACGCACGCCTTTTACGAAAGCGCCATCGCCAACCGCATCCAAAAATTCGGCAATATCGCGCAAGTCTTCAGCAGCTACGCATCTCGCACCGCCCCCAACGAAAGGCCCTTCGCCCGCGGCGTCAACAGCATCCAGCTTTTCAACGACGGCACCCGCTGGTGGGTCCTCAGCATCCTCTGGGACGAAGAGACGCCCACCAATCCGCTACCGCCCGAACTCGTTACCCCCGCCAAATGATCGAGTATGGAGTGCGGCGGTCTTGCCGCCGCTTTCACGGTTGACGCAGCGACACGAGTCCAAGAACGGCCGCTTCATGTCGGATTGAACGCCTAAGCAACTCTACTGCCATCGCAGCGCTGCCGCCGGGTCCACCCGCAGCGCGCGCCAGGCCGGGATCGCCGCCGAGGCCAGCGCGACGAGCACCGTGAACCCGGTCGCCGCGGCGTACACCAGCGGATCAGCCGGACCCACTCCCACCAGCATCGCCGCCACCACGCGTGCGAGCGCCGCAGCCGCCAGCGAACCCATCACCAGGCCCGCCGCCGCGAACGCTATCCCTTGCCGGATCACCAGCCGCATGATGTCCCTCGGCTGCGCACCCAGCGTCACGCGAATTCCGATCTCGCCAGTCCGCTGCGCCACCGAATAAGCCATCACGCTGTACAGACCGATTGCTGCCAGCAGCAACCCCAGCCCGCTCAGTACGCTCAAAAGACTCGCCGCGATCTTCGCCCCAAACAGCGAAGCGGCTACGTATTCCGTCATTGGCTCGGCATCGAAGATGGTCAGCGCCGGATCGATCGCCGTTGCCTCGCGGCGCAGCGCCGCAATCGCTTCATTCACCGATCCGGAGGTTCGCACGTCGAACGTCAAACCATACTCCGGCCGGAAGATCTGCCGGATGGGAATGTAGAAATACGGCTGCGAACCCTCCGTAACCCGGTGATACTTGCTGTCCTTGGCCACACCAACGATCGTGAACCATTCGCCCCATCCGTGCACCTTGCGCCCGATCACGCTGCGATTGGCCAGGAATCGCCGCACAAACTCCTGATTGACGATCATCACCTTCAGCGACGTGGCGTCATCGCGCAGATCGAAATCGCGTCCCTCCACCAGCGCGATCTTCATCGTCTCGAAGTACCCAGGCGATACCAGGTCCCGGTAGATCTTCAGATTCTCGTTTGCGCCCGGAACGTAGCCCTCCACCTCTAGCGTTTCCCAGTTTCCTCCGCTAAATCCCAAAGGCGCCGAATCGTCGTAACTCACCGCGGTCACTCCAGGTTGCCGCTCCAGCTGCTCGCGGAGACGCCGGCAGAAACTGTCGGTCTGCCGCGCATCATAGCCGGCCGTGGAAAAATCGAAGCGCGCCAGCGCCACACCTTCCGGCTTGAAGCCGGGATCCATGGACCGGGCGGTCTGGATACTCCTCAGAAATAGTCCCGCGCCCACTAGGGCGATCACGCACAGGGCGGATTCGGCCGCGATCAGGATTGCGCGCGCGTGCCGGCCAAAACTGGAGGCCGGCTGTCCGGCGCGCTCCTTGAGATCGTTGGCCAGATCGGGCCGCGTGGCGCGAAGCGCTGGCGCCAGACCGAAGAG
>CATPAM010000283.1 GCA_955651735.1 Candidatus Acidiferrales bacterium
CTCTTGGGCGTTGCGCAACTGGTGGCTGTCGGTGGCGTGCCCGAAGGGGATGAAAATGGGGGCGCGTCCGGAAGCGGCAATTTCCGCCGCGGTGATGGCGCCGGCCCGGCACACGATGACGTCCGCCCAGGCGAAGCGCTCCGCCATATTCGTGAGAAAGGGCACAACCTCCGCTGGATACCCCCGCCGCGCGTATGCGGTGCGAACCGCATTATAGTCGCGTTCGCCGGTCTGATGCACGATGGCCAGCTCGTTTTTTCGCGCGGCGAGGAGGTCCAGGGCATCGACCACAGTGCGATTGATGGCCAGAGCGCCCTGGCTGCCGCCGGTGATGAGTAGGCGAAATGGTTTTTGCGGAGTTCGCGGCGCAATCGAGAAAAACTCGGTGCGCACGGGGCAGCCGGTGACCACCGCTTTTTTACCCCAGGCTCGCGCGGAAATGTTGTAGCCCGTGGCGATGCGCCTTGAAATTCTGGCCAGCACGCGATTGGTGAAGCCCGGCTCGGCGTTCGGCTCGAAGATTATGTTGGGCACGCCGCTGAGCCAGGTCGCGAGCAGCATCGGACCCGCCGCGTAGCCTCCGACTCCGAATGCCGCGACGGGTTTGTGCTTACGGAGTACGCGGAACGCGTCGGCAATTCCTGGCGCGAGCATCGCGAGATTCCTCAGCAAGGTTGCGCCGCCTTTGCCCTTGAGCCCTGCGACGCGCAGTGTCTCCAGCGGCAGTCCGGCTTGCGGCACCAGCTTCATCTCGATTCCGCGTTGCGTTCCGACCAGCACAACGTCTCGCTCGTTTCCTCGCGACATCCATTCGCGCGCGATGGCCAGCGCCGGAAAAACGTGGCCGCCCGTGCCGCCGCCGGCAATCAGCAGCTTCATGCGCTATGCCTCTGCCCAGCAGGGGCGTAGAATGCCTGCCCGCCGCAGGCGGGCTGCGCCCCTACAAGCAAGATCGATCACCATACCGGTTCTCGGACCTGCTGCGAAATATTCAGGAGCACGCCGGTGGCCAGCAGCATCACCAGCAAACTGGAGCCGCCGTAGCTGACAAACGGCAGCGGAATCCCTTTCGTCGGCACCATGCCGAGCACGACGGCAAAATTAATCAGCGCCTGGCACAGCACCATGGCCGTGATGCCGAACGCGAGCAGCCGCCCAAATCCGTCTGGCGCTCCGAAGGCCGCGCGCAATCCACGCCAGCCGTACACTACGAACAGCGCGATGACAATCACCGCGCCGAGAAAGCCCAGCTCTTCGCAAATGACCGCGTAAATAAAATCGGTGTGCGCTTCCGGCAGATAAAAAAGTTTCTGCTTACTCTCCATCAAGCCGACGCCGGTGAAGCCGCCCGAGCCGACCGCGATGAGCGACTGCAGCAATTGAAAACCTGAGCCCTGTGGATCGGAACCCGGATCGAGAAAAGCCATGAGCCTCGCCTGCCGGTAGGTTACGTGGGTGATGAGCAGATAAAGGATGGGCAATGCCGCAGCGGCGCCGGTGACCAACCACTTCCAGGAAAGCCCCGCAACAAACAGGATGGCTGCCGTGACCAGCACAATGTCGATTGAGGTCCCGAGATCAGGCTGCAGAAGAATTAGCACGACGCAAACAAGAATCGGTCCGGCCGCGGGCAGAATGGTGTGCAAGAAATCCTCTTTGCGAAATTCCATCGACGAAGCGCCACGGCGCTTCAAATCCAGAAACCATGCCAGATAGAGAACGACAGCGAGTTTCGCTAGCTCTGACGGCTGAATATTCACCGGACCAAACTTGATCCAGCGATGCGTGGCGTGCGACTTATCCAGGAAAAAGGCGCCCACCAGCATTAGCAAGACGAGGAAGATGGTTGGGTAGACGACGGCGGGCTCGCGCAAGCGGCGGTAGTCCGTTCGCATCAAGGCAAACATGCCGAGCAGTCCGAGGAGCAGCCACGCAGCCTGGCGCAGCAAAAAAATGTACGAGCGCCCGTACTGTTGATCCGCGGTTACCGCGGAAGCGCTGTAAATCATCACCGAACCGAGCAAACACAGCGCCAGCGTCACGCCGAACAGCCAGCGATCATTTTCCAGGCGTCTGGGCATCTATGCTTACCTCCGCGCCGAAGTTGCGCCGCGATCTGTGCTCGGCAGCTCGTTCGCGCGCAGTTCCAGTTCGTGGACCAGCGCTTTGAAGACGCGTCCGCGATGCTCGTAATTTTGAAATTGATCGAAGCTCGCACACGCAGGAGCCAGCAGGACGACATCGCCCGGGCGCGCGGCCTGCGAAGCGATCTCCACCGCGTGGTCGAGAGTACCCGCGCGCTCGATGGCCACGCTGCCGAAAATCTGGCTCTCGATTTTGTCCGCGGCCACGCCAATCAGCAGCGCCAGAATCGCCCTTTCGCGCAACGGCGTTTGCAGCACCGTGAAGTCGCTGCCCTTATCCTTGCCGCCGAGAATCACCAGAATGCGGCCCGGAAACGCATCCAGAGCTTTCCGCGTCGCGTCGACGTTCGTCGCTTTGGAATCGTTGTAGTAGCGCACGCCGTTGATCTCGCGCACGAATTCCAGGCGATGCTCGACGCCGGCAAACGAGCGCACGCCTTCCGCAATCGCTTTGGCGCTCGCACCTGCGATTCGCGCAGCAGCAATCGCGGCAAGCACATTCTCGAGATTATGCGTACCCGGCAGGGGCACATCTTCGCGCTTGAGCACGACTTCTTCCTTGCCATCGGTGCAAAACACAATATCGTCGCCGCGTAGGAACGCACCCTGCGCAGCTCGCTGCTTGCGGCTGAACCAATATACATGCGGGCGCGTGGGCGCGAGCGGCGTGGTGCCGGGATCATCGGCGTTCAGGATCGCAAAGTCTTCTTCGCACTGGTTTTCAAAAATACGCGCCTTGGCTTTGCCGTAAAGCTCCATGCTGTGATGGCGGTCCAAATGATCCGGCGTGAGATTGAGAAACACGCTGATGTCCGTGCGAAATTCCTGAATGAGCTCGAGCTGGAAACTGCTCAGCTCCACAACGGTCACCGTGTCGTGGGTCATTTGCTCGACGCAGGAAATCAGCGGCGTGCCGATGTTGCCGGCCAGGAGGGTGGGAAATGCCGCGGCCCGCAAAATGTGCTCGACCAGCGAAGTTGTCGTGGTCTTTCCGTTCGAGCCGGTGATGCCGATGAGCTTGCCCTGCCGAAACCGGTACGCGAGTTCGATCTCGCTCCAGATCGTGACGCCTTTCCCTCGCTCGACTTGCAGCAGCGGGGCGTCCGCGGGCACTCCCGGACTGGGAATGATGAAGTCTTGTTCCAAGAAAGTTTTTTCCTGATGCCCGCCAAGCTCCAGAATCAGATTTGCCGCCCGCAATTTGTTGCAGATTTCTTCACCGATCTCAGCTTCACTGCGCGAATCGGTGGCCGTGACCCTCGCCCCGCGAGTGGCGCAGAACAACGCCGTCGCCACTCCCGTGCGCGCCAGCCCGACGACCAGCACGCGCTTATTTTTCAGTTTCACCGGGCCCGGCATGCTTACCTCAATTTCAAAGTCGTCAGCGCAAAAAGCGCAAACACCAGCGCGGCAATCCAAAACCGCACGATGACTTTCGATTCGCTCCAGCCCAGCAACTCAAAATGATGGTGAATGGGCGCCATGCGGAAGATGCGTTTGCCGCGCAGCTTGAACGAACCGACCTGCAAAATCACTGACACCGCTTCGATGACGAAAATTCCGCCCACAAAAAAGAGCAGAATCTCCTGCTTGATGATCACCGCAATGACGCCCAGCGTTCCTCCGAGCGAGAGCGAGCCCACATCGCCCATAAAAATCTCGGCGGGATGCGCGTTGTACCAGAGAAATCCCAGGGAAGCGCCCACCAGCGCGCCGCACAAAACGGTCAGCTCGCCAACGCGCGGGATGTACTGAATCTCGAGATACGTCGCCCATCGATAGTTGCTGCTCACGTACGTCAACACGGTCAACGCACCCGCGGCAATCACCGTGCATCCGATGGCCAAGCCGTCCAGCCCGTCGGTGAGATTGACCGCGTTGGAAGCGCCGGCGATCACGATGGAAACGAAAATCAGAAACGGCACGAAGGCCAGCGGCCATAGGTGCGGTGATTTCAGCAGCGAATGAACAACCAGGTCCGGGTGGACGCGCTTCAAAAACGGAATCATCAGTTCGGTGGAATACGCGCTGCGTGTGGCAAGAGCCAACAGCCCGATCCCGACAATCGAGCTCACAAAGATCTGCAGCAGAAATTTGTTCCTGCTGGTGAGTCCGAGGTTGCGCCGCTTTGAGACTTTCGCGTAATCGTCGACAAACCCGACAGCCGCGAACGCCAGGAGCGCGAAGAGTGTCAACAGCACAAAGCCGTTGGTCAGATCCGCCCAGAGCAGCGTGGGCACCATGGTGGAAAGAACAATCAGCACGCCGCCCATCGTCGGAGTGCCCGCTTTTTTCTGGTGATTCTGCGGACCTTCTTCGCGAATGTACTGGCTAATCTGCAGCTCGCGCAGCTTGCGGATCAGCCAGGGCCCAAAGACGAAGGCCAGGAACATGGCCGTCAAGCTAGCGTACACCGTGCGCACGGTAATGTAGCGAAACACGTTGAACGGGCTGAAATATTTTTGCAGGACGTGGTAGAGAAGGTAGTAGAGCATTTAGTGCCGCACCTTCTCTGTGCCCGCAAGTTCCGGCGCGTGCACGACGAGCAAGCTCTCGACGATGCGCTCCATCTTCACGCCGCGCGAGCCTTTCACCAGCAGCAAATCTCCCGAGGCGGTGAAGCTAGATAAAAATTTGGCGGCTTCTTCGGACGACGCAAAAACTTTAGTCTGCGCGCGCGGCACGCCCGCAGCTACCGCGCCTTCCACAATCTGCGCGGCATCGCCCTCTACACCTACGACCCAATCGATTTTCCCCGTCTCCGCCGCAAACTTGCCGGCTTCGCGATGAAGCTGTGGCGAGGTCGCGCCAAGCTCGCGCATTTCTCCGACCACCAGAATCCGGCGGCGATAGTTGGGCGTGGCCACCAA
>CATPAM010000284.1 GCA_955651735.1 Candidatus Acidiferrales bacterium
AGTCGGCGTCGTGCCTGCTAGGGCATTGATCGCAGTAGTGAGTTCACCTTGAGCTAGAGTTCTGGGATCCGTCGCGCTTGCAGCACCCGATTGCACCGTTCCGCCTGATATTGTGAAATTGGTTGGTATCGCGCCGGTGACCGCGGTAGCGACGCAGCAGCCACCCACACTTCCGGTGATCACGGACGCCGGCGTACCGTTAATGGCCACCCCCGCGCCACCCAGGATCGCAAAAGTAAGCAAATCAGATCCAAGGACGCCGTCGGCATAGGCACTGGGTGCCAACAAAGGGAGAATCAACAAAGGTAGAAGCAACAAACAGGAGCGGAGCCGTGTCATATTTCCCCCCTACGCCGGGACTTTGTGCGTAGAGTTGCGAATGATATCATAGCACACTGTGTGCCAGTCGAAAGCGTCACTTTGCGCGGGCACCAGCGAAATCAGGATGTGCTTCTGTTTACTGGACTTAGCTTCAAAGATTGCACAGATAGTTATTCAAAATTGCACAGCTGGCTGTTAAGAATTGCACGATGGCTCGCGTTGTTCTGGCAAAATCTTTGCACTTTTTGGAAGGTCATTTCCTCTTTGAACGGCATCGCCCCTCGCTTTTACCGTTCCGGTTTGCCCCACAGGCAAGACGGTTAGCAGGACACTCGCGAGCCAGTGGCCCTCCTAGCTCACGTTCATTACTCGGGATTAGCTAGTTTCCACCGAGCCCTTTTAGCGTTTTGTTTATTTGGTCCACGTGGTTAGATTTCGGCTCAATTTGCAAGGCTTGCTGCAGGTGTTGCTTGGCAAGTGCTTTGTTGCCGGTCTTCTCGTAGGCAAGGCCCAGGTGATAGTGGTAAGTGGCGCTTTGAGGCACTTTCTTGGTTGCCTCCTCAAGCAGACCGATGGCTAGATTGTATGCCTGCTTTTGGTAGTAAGCCCAGCCCAGCGTATCGGCCGCGCTCGGCAAGTCAGGCAATCCGTGTCGCGCGACCTGCGCAAGCGAAAGAGCGACGTCCACGTTGCCGCCTCGTTCCAGCATCAAGTACGCAAGGTTGTTGGCCGCCATCGGGTAACCTGGTTCCACTTGCAGGGCCTTCTGATACAGGTCCTGGGCCGTCTGCCAGTTTCCCCGCGACTCTTCCAGGCCAGCGAGTAATACGTAAGGCCGAACATCTCTCGGATTCTCCGCGATGGCCAGGCGATAGCTGCTCATGGCCGCGTACACTGAGCCGCGCGCAATATGCAGCTGCGCCAATGCAAAAAAGGCGTTAACGTTGTTTTTGTTCAGTAGTACAGCCTTTTCGAGCGCGCGTTCGGCCTGGTCCAGTTGCTTGTTTTCCACCAGTATGAGTCCCTGAAGCAGATAAAACGCGGAGCTGTTGGGCACCTTGGCAATCTGGGCGTTAACTCGGTCTAAAGCTTTGATGGGTTGTTTCTGGTACTGGTAAAGAGCCACCAAACCCTGCAAGGCTTCCGCAGAGCTGGGATCGCGCTGGAGGGATTGCTCATACAGATTCTGCGCTTCGCTCCACCGCTTTTGGGTCATCCGCCATGCCGCCAATTGGGCATATCCCGACGGACTCTGTGGTGCCACCTCGATGGCTTTCAGTAGACTGGCTTCCCCGTCATTTTTGTTCCCGCTCCAAAATTGCGAGCTCGCGCGCAGGATGTAGCCATCAGGGGAAGCAGGTTCCGAGGTCACCAGTTGGTCAGCGCTTTTTCTGAGCAGGTCCATGTCGCCTTTGCGCAGGGCCACTGCCGCCAGGGCTTTCTGCGCCGGGATGAGATCCGGGCGCAAGCGCACGGCCTCGCGCCATTGGCTTTCGGCCTGGGCCAAGTCACCGACCAAGCTAAACGTGATACCCAACTGGTAATGGACTACACCGTTGTCCGGTTCTGTCTTTTCCGCCGCCTGTAACACGCCGATTGCGTCGTTAAATCGCCCTCGCAAGCTAAGCAACTGTGCTTTTCTCATCAGTCCATTAATATCCGTAGGATTATCTCTGAGGATCTCGTCATTGAGGTGCGTGGCTTCGTCCAGCTCGTCCTGCCGGTTACTTAGAATCAGGAGCTGCACATAGCCCGTCTTGACCGATAAGTCTTTGGGATGGTTCGCGGAAAGCAACCCGAACTCGGTGACGGCCTTCTCAAGATCACCGGCCGCTACATAAAAATCGCCCAGCAAGCGATAGCCGGCGGGATCATTGGGCAGGGCCTCCTTAGCCTCTTTCAAAACTTGTTCGGCCTGAGCTTTTTTCTGGAGACCCAGGTAGAAACGAGCCAGCGCCGCGCGCGGTAAATAGCTTTTCGGATCGAGTCCAATGGCGCGGCGAAATTGCGACTCCGCATCGGACCAGCGGCTCTGCGCCTGATAGAAGTTCCCCAAAGCCAGCAACGCCGGAATCGATCGGGGATCAAGCTGGAGCGCCGTCTTGAAGCTCTCTTCGGCCGCCGCGACTTGCTGCGCATTCAATTGCAACGCGGCCAAGTTTAGATAGGAACGCGGCCGGTCGGGAGCAAGCCTCACGGCGGTCCGCATCTCTTCGAGCGAAGATAGTATATTTTCAAGACCTGCATGGGAATTGGCCAACAGGATGTGCGCGTCCGCGTCGTTGGGATCCTGCCGAAGCACGAGTTCCGCGCGTTCCCGTGCTTGCTGGAATTGGCGTCCCGCAAGCAGCAAATTGCCGAGGTCCACTTGGGCCTTCGCATTCTCGGGTTGCAGGTCCACGGTGCGCAACAGCTCCTCGTGTGCGTTGCTCTGTAGGTCCATCTTTAGATAGCACAGCGCGAGCTGATAGTGGGCTTCGGCATACCTCGGGTCCGTCTGAATCGCGTTCAGATACTGAATGGAAGCTTCGCGATATTTTTGCTTCGCGAAGTAACGTTGGCCGCTCTCCAGGTACTTCTGCTTGCGCACATTTGGGTCTCGCGAGCATGCCGCAAGCAGTCCAACCTGCAAGAGCCCAAGGATCACGATTTGGGACCAAGGATGCTTCTTCATGGGACTGGCCTTCCGCGCAAAAATTGAAGACTTGTTAGCAGAGATTTCCTCTGCATACTCACTAAGCAATTTCAGTGCCCTGCGGAACCACTCCCAGCCCTGGAGGCGGGGTCGCAAAGCAAACGGCGGCAAGCGATTCACTGCCAGTCTGCCCGGGTGATGGCTCTGGCCAGCTAATGGCTCCGGCATGGATAACCGGCTTCCTCAGAATACATGGATAACCGGCTTCCTCATAATAT
>CATPAM010000285.1 GCA_955651735.1 Candidatus Acidiferrales bacterium
CCATCCTTCTGCACGCAGCGCGCGCCCTAACTCCCACGACAGAAATACTCGATGCCGGAATCTTGATTCGGGACGGCGTGATTGAAGCCGTCAGCTCCCGCCAGGACATGAGCCTGCCCGCTGGAGCGGCGGAAATTTCCGCAAGCGGCCAGACTGCCATTCCCGGATTCATCGATGTCCACATCCACGGCGCCGGTGGCCGCGACGTAATGGAAGGGACCGAGCAAGCCATGTCCACCGTGGCAGGAACGCTGGCGCGCCACGGCACGACTTCTTTTCTGGCTACCACCGTAACTGCCAGCCCCGACGACACCTGTTGCAGCGTCGAAGGAATTGCGCGCTACATCACCCAACAGTTCGGCGCCCTTCAGCCAAAGGCGGAAGTCCTCGGCATCCACTACGAAGGCCCATTCATCAACAGCGTGCGCCGCGGTGTGCATCCCGCCGAGTGGGTTCAATTGCCTTCCGCCGATTTGCTGCAGCGATTTCTGCGTGCTGCGGCCGGCAACGCCCGCATCCTCACCATCGCCCCGGAGCTACTCGGCGCCGTACCGTGCATAAAAGAGGCGCGCGCGGCTGGCGTCCTCGTCGCCATGGGGCACACCGACGCCACCTACGAGCAAGCCCGCGCCGCTATCGCCCTCGGCGTGAGGCACGCGGTGCATGTCTACAACGCCATGCGCCCCTTTTCCCATCGCGACAGCGGCGTCATCGGCGCCGTGCTTACTTCATCTGAAGTCACCGCGGAGCTGATCGCCGACGGCGTGCACGTCGAGGAAGCGGCCATGCGCATCCTGCTGCAAGCGAAAGGCGCCCGCCAGGTGATTCTGATAAGCGATGGTCTTTCCGCTACCGGTATGCCCGACGGAAAGTACATGCTCGGCAAATTTGAGGTCACCGTGTCCGGCGGCGTGTGCCGAAACTCCGAAGGGAAACTGGCGGGCAGCACGCTCACGCTGGACCGCGCCCTGCGAAATGTCGTCGCGCTAGGAATCCCGTTGCAGGACGCCGTGCGCATGCTCACCGCGAATCCAGCAAAGTTGCTGGGAATTGAGTTTAAGAAAGGCGCGCTGCGAACCGGCGCCGATGCGGATATCGTGCTGCTGGATGAAAATCTTCAGGTAACCAACGTGTGGACGCGCGGCCTGCCGCTGAATTAACTAGGGGTTCAGTGGTACGTTCAATTCCAACGCCAGCTTCGCCGCATTGAACGGACTGCAAGCAAAATAGCGATCGCCCACTTGCAGTGTTGGCACTTTGCGTTTGCCGTTGTTGGCCTTCAGCACGATAGCCTCGGCGCTTTCGTTCTCTTCGATGTTCACTTCCCGGTAGGCCACGCCGCGCTGCTGCAGGAAATATTTCGCCCGCCGGCAGTCCGGGCACCAGTGCGTGGTGTACATCGTAACGGGCTCCATCGGGTTCACTCGGTCGAGACGGGCGCACCGTGCCGCTTTCGCGCCACCTGGATGCGAATGAGCGACCTCTGCAGCGCGATCGCCGCGCGCCCCCAGTCAACATTCGGATCGCTCGAAGCCGAAGCCAGCCGCTGCTCCGCGCGCTTCTTCGCTTCCTCCGCGCGCGCTACGTCAATCTCTTCCGGCCGCTCCGCCGTTTCCGCAAGCACCGTGACGCGGTCGCCCAAAACTTCCGCGAACCCGCTGATGATCGCCAGGTGCCCCACTTCGCTCGTACCCTTCGCGCGGTACGTCAGCTCCCCGATGCCCAGCTCCGTGATCAACGGTGCGTGCCCGGGCAAGATGCCCAGGCAGCCGTCTCCGCCGGGAAGCGTGACCTCCACAACCGTCTGGCGCAGCAACTGCCGCTCCGGCGTAACGATAACCAGCTCGATGGACTCGGGAAGCATTGCTCTGCTTAAGTGCCCACCTTCATTTTCTCTGCTTTTTCCAGCGCTTCGTCAATCGTGCCAACCATGTAGAAAGCCTGCTCCGGAACTTCGTCGTACTTGCCTTCCACGATTTCCTTGAAGCTGCGGACCGAGTCTTCGATCTTCACGTACTTGCCTTCGAGGCCGGTGAACTGCGCGGCCACGAACATCGGCTGCGACAGGAATTTTTCGATCTTGCGCGCGCGCGCCACGGTGCGCTTGTCTTCGTCCGACAATTCCTCGATGCCCAAAATCGCGATGATGTCCTGCAAGTCCTTATAGCGCTGCAGAATCGATTTCACTCCACGCGCCACCGCGTAGTGTTCCGCGCCAACGATGCGTGGATCCAAAATGCGCGAATAGCTCGCCAGCGGATCGACCGCGGGATAGATCCCGCGCTCCACGATTTGCCGGCTGAGGTTCGTCGTGGCGTCCAGGTGCGTGAACGTGGCCGCCGGCGCAGGGTCGGTGTAGTCGTCGGCCGGGACGTAAATAGCTTGCACAGACGTGATCGAGCCGGATTTGGTCGAGGTGATGCGCTCCTGCAGCTCACCGATTTCTGTATTCAGGTTCGGCTGATAACCCACGGCGGACGGCATGCGCCCCAGCAGCGCTGATACTTCCGAGCCCGCCTGCACGAAGCGAAAAATGTTGTCAATGAACAGGAGAACGTCCAGATGCTCCTGATCGCGAAAATATTCGGCGACGGTCAGGCCCGTCAGGCCCACGCGGAGGCGCGCTCCGGGCGGTTCCGTCATCTGGCCGTAGATCAGAGCGGCTCGGGATTTTTCGGTGTTACCTGGAACGATAACTCCACTCTCGGACATTTCTATCCACAGGTCGTTGCCTTCGCGAGTGCGCTCGCCCACGCCGGCAAACACAGAGAGTCCGCCGTGTTTCAAAGCAACGTTGTGAATAAGCTCCAGAATGAGCACGGTTTTACCTACGCCCGCGCCGCCGAACAGGCCGATCTTGCCGCCCTTGACATAAGGCTCGATCAGATCTACGACCTTGATGCCGGTCTCAAACATTTCTAGGGTCGTCGACTGATCTTCCAGCTTTGGTGCCGGCCGGTGAATCGGATATTGCGTGTCGCTGACGATGGGACCCAACTGATCGACTGGCTTGCCCAAAACATTCATAACGCGCCCTAGAGTTGGCCGTCCCACCGGCACGGTGATGGGGATACCGAGATCAACGGCCTTCATCCCGCGCACCATGCCTTCGGTTGGCTCCATGGCCACCGCACGCACGCGGCCTTCCCCCAGATGCTGCTGCACCTCCACGGTCACATCTAGCGGCTCCGGCAAATTGTAACCATCGCTCGTGATGCGCACCGCGTTGTAAATGGCCGGCAAGTGTCCGGCCTCAAATTGAATGTCCAGCACCGGTCCGATGACCTGAACAACGTGCCCGACCGCTCCCTGTTTCTCTGCCATTTCTTCTCCTAAGACCCGTAAGACGCGCCGCTGACAATTTCGATGATTTCCTTCGTAATCGCTGCCTGCCGAACCTTATTCATGTACAGCGTGAGGGCCTCGATTACATCGCCGGCGTTCTTTGTCGCCGATTCCATTGCCGTCATGCGCGCCGCGTATTCGGAAGCGGACGACTCCAGCATCGCGCGCAAAATCTGCGTCTCCACATACCGCGGCAGCAGCTTGTCCAATAATTGCGCTTCCGGCTGCTCGTAAATGTAATCGACCTGAACCTCGGCAGTTTTCGCGGATTCCTGTTCTTCGCTGCTGCCTTTCTCTTCGCGAATTGCTTCCACCGGCAGCAGCTTCTCCACCGTCAAATTCGGCGCCATCACGCTCTTAAATTCGCTGAAAATGATGTAAACGGAGTCCACCTTCTTTTGGGCATACAAATCCGTCGCTAGCTTGGCGATTTCCCGCGCCGTTTTGAATTCCACCCGCGCCAGAACGTTCACCCACTCTCCGGCAAACGTGAATCCCGCCTTCTTCAGCGCGTCCCGGCCCTTCTTGCCCACCGCAATCGTCGAGACCTTCTTGTCTCGATTCGCGCGAAAAAATTCACTTGCTTTGCGTAGAATGTTTGCGTTGAACGCGCCGGCCAGTCCGCGCTCGCCGGTAAGCACGATCGCCAGCGCAGTTTTCTCTTCTCGCCGCTCGAGTAGTGGATGCTGCGGCTCCTGAATGCGCGCCATTGTCGAGCGCAGCACGCGCACCAGCTCCTGCGCGTAAGGCCGCGCCGCCAGCGCTGCTTCCTGCGCGCGCCGCAGCCTTGCCGCCGCCACGAATTTCATCGCGCGCGTAATCTGCTGGCTGTTCTTCACCGAGCGGATGCGCCGCCGAAAATCGAGAAGTGTGGGCATGATGTTCGCTAAAAGCCCCTGCTAAAAATGCTATGCAATCCCTCAGCTCGCTGCCGCGGCAACCGCCGCCGTGAACCGCTCCTTGAATGCTTCCACCGCTTTCTTGATCTCCGCCCTGATGCCGTCGTCCAGTGCTTTCTTCTCTCGAATCGACTTCAAAATCGACCCGTGATTCGTTTCCACGAATTGCAGCAGCTCGCTCTCAAACCGCCGCACTTCGCTCACTGGCACGCTGTCCATCTGTCCGCTGGTGGCCACGTAAATGCTGAGCACCTGCTTCTCCACCGACAGTGGCGCGTACTGATCCTGCTTCAAAATCTCTGTCAAGCGCTGGCCGCGCGCCAGTTGCGCCTGCGTCGCCTTGTCGAGCTGGTCCGCGCCAAACTGCGCGAATGCCGCCAGATCGCGGTACTGCGCCATGTCCAAACGCAATGAGCCCGCCACTTGCCGCATGGCTTTGATCTGCGCGTTGCCGCCCACGCGGCTCACCGAAATTCCCACGTTGATGGCCGGGCGGATGCCGGCATTGAATAAGTCCGCTTCCAGATAAATCTGCCCGTCGGTGATGGAAATCACGTTCGTCGGAATGTACGCGGAAACGTCGCCCGCCTGCGTCTCAATCACCGGCAGCGATGTCAGCGAGCCGGCACCCAGCTTGTCGTTCAGCTTGGCTGCGCGCTCCAGCAAGCGCGAGTGCAAATAAAACACGTCGCCGGGGTACGCTTCACGGCCTGGCGGCCGCCGCAGCAGCAGCGAAATTTCTCGATATGCTTGCGCGTGTTTGGAAAGATCGTCATAAAAAGTCACCGCGTGCCGTTTGTTGTCGCGGAAGAATTCGCCCATTGCGCATGCCGCATACGGCGCAATGTACTGCACCGAAGCCGGCTCGGACGCCGACGATGCCACGATAATCGTGTAATCCATCGCCCCGGCATCCGTCAGCACTTTCATCACCTGCGCGATGGTCGACCTCTTCTGCCCGATCGCGCAGTAAATACAAATTACGTCCCCGCCCTTTTGATTGATGATGGTGTCGAGAATGACTGCCGTCTTGCCCGTCTGCCGGTCGCCGATGATCAGCTCGCGCTGTCCGCGGCCGATCGGAATCATCGAATCGATGGCCTTGATGCCCGTCTGCAGCGGCTCGCGCACCGGCTGCCGATCCAGCACGCCCGGAGCAATGCGCTCCAGCGGGTTCCGCTCCTTCGTGTTGATGGGTCCCTTGTCATCCACCGGCTCGCCCAATGGATTCAGCACGCGCCCAATCAGCGCATCGCCCACCGGCACGGACATGATCGTGTTCGTGCGCTTGACGACGTCGCCCTCTTTCAGCTCTGAGGACTCGCCCAGCAGCACCGCGCCCACTTCTTCCTCTTCCAGGTTCAGCGCGATGCCGAAAATAGTGTGCGGAAACGACAGCATCTCCCCGGCCATCACTTCTTCCAGGCCATGGATGCGCGCAATCCCGTCGCCCACGCTGATGATTGCGCCCACTTCATCAACAGACACGGTTTGCTCGTAGTTCTCAATC
>CATPAM010000286.1 GCA_955651735.1 Candidatus Acidiferrales bacterium
ATACTAGAGGGCAGTCCGGCATGCAACGCGGCAATGCATTCGAGGGGTTGGCCGTCCTCCATTCGGATCAGTGCAGTGTGAGCAACGGCGACATCTTTGCCGATCTTAATTGGCGTGCGCTTCCCGCTGTTGCTCGGGCGGAGGTAATAGGTCGCTCGTTCAATCGGAATCGGGCGATGGTTCTTCGAGAACTGCACATTGACGAAAGGAAATTTGCCGTCACCTGCGTTGATGCGTGCGATGAGAGTGTAATAGGCCATATCCGTTTTCCTCGCAAAGCGTGAAAGATTCATGTTGGAATGCAAGAAAAAACAGCAAATGTGGCAACAGTGGGTGGTAACAGTTAGCGGTTTTCTAGGGTAAGTTTGTTCGTTTCTTCAAATGGTGGAGCCGATGGGATTCGAACCCACGACCTCCTCGATGCCATCGAGGCGCGCTCCCAACTGCGCCACGGCCCCACCGAGCTGCGGCGTAATCAATTTTACACCGGGCCTTCGGATTCGTCCACCGAGCGACCGCGCCCACCGCGCCTTCAGGTTGGCCTTTTTTCCATTTGAATAATCGGGAGAGACTCGCCGTTGAGTAGCGGGACTTCCAGATTCCTGACGGGGAGGTAGCCTCGTGCGCGGAAAAGCTTCGCGCCGGTCAGCGTAGCGCCCATCTCGAAGCGAGAAAAGCCGGCGGATTTTGCTGCGTTTTCGCAGGCGTCGAGGAGGAGAGTGCCGACACCGCGGCGGGCCCAGTCTGGATGGATGAAGAAAGCGCGGATTTTGGCGGCGTCGCGATGAGGGTCGAGGAGGTCGTCGTGGCGGTCGGTCCATTGGTCGGCGCCGTAGAGGGTTTTGCGTTTGCTCCAGCCGCCGCAGGCGATAATGAGCGGCTGCGGCGTTTGCGACTCGGCCGGGCAATGCTCGACTAGCAGGTATGTGCCGTCGGTAATGAGTTGCGTATCCACACCGTAGACGGTCGTCAGCGCGCCTTCCATTTGCGCGGGAGTGTAATCCTGCGCCTGGAGCCGACGGACGGAGACGTCGATGAGGGCGCGGAGGACGGGAAGGTCGGCGAGAAGTGCGGGGCGGATGCGGAACTCTGCTCGCATGACGGAGTCATGCCGATTGTAGCGGCAAAGAGGGCGACGCGCTTTTAATTATTTACTGCGCAGCCGAGGTGGGTATGATGCGGGCGCAGCTTTTGGCGTTTAGGAGATGGACGTGAGGAAATGGATTGCGGGTTGCGCAAGTGTGGCGTTGCTGATTGCGGGTGAAGCTTTGCGTGCGCAGCAAGGCGCAAGCGACGCAACCACGGCTGCGCGACAGACGGAGACCGATGAGTATACGAAGTACGAGCTGCTGGCCCCGGATAGCGCGAGCTTTCGGATCCGTTATGAAGTGACGGCGACGACGGCGGGCGCTAAATATTATTACAACCCGATACGGAAGGGCAGCGTAGCTAGCGATGAAGCGGTCTACGACGCGATGAGCGGGGAGGCGCTGCCATTTGAAGTTGTGAGTGGGGAAGAGGCACGGAAGGATGCGTTGAGGGCGGATGCGGATGTGGGGACGGATTATATCAGGGTGCATCTAGCGCGGCCGGTGCCGAAGGACGGGCAGGGGCGGCTGCTGATTCTGAAGACATACAAGGATGCGAAGAGCTATTACCGGGATGGCGATGCGATCGTGTTTAACCGTTCGCTGGGCATCAGGAGAAATAGCGTGGTGCTGCCGGCGGGTTACGAGCTGATTGCGTGCAATGTGACGTCGCAGGTTTTGCCGGAAGCGGACGGGCGGACCGCGGTGAGCTTCATGAATGGAAGCGCGGGAGAGGCTCCGCTGATGTTGCGCGCGAGACTGGGTGCGCAGACGGGCGCCGCTGCGGCGCCTCGACCGCTGACGACGGCGGTTAGTTGGGAAGCGCCGTTCAGCGGGGAAACGGAGAAGCAGCGGCTTTCGGAGCGGGCGCATCAGGACCGCGACATCGTTTATTTTCTGAAGGAGCCGGCAACGCATGCTTTCCGTCTGTATCACGATTACACGGAGTCGCGACCGGGCGTGGACAAGTACCTAAACGTGGTGCGCGCCGGCAGCACGGTTTCCGAGCCGTCAGCGTATGTGTTGGATACGGGAGAAAAGCTCGCGACGCAAATCATGAACGGAGACGAGTTCGCGGCGGCGAAGATCGACGCGGGGGAAGCGGTGGCACCGACGGCGCAGGTGGTGGTGATACGGTTTACACCGGTGAAGAAGGGGGAATCGATAAGGCTGCGGATTTCGGAGACGTATACGGCGGTCTGAAGTTACCGGCTGGAGGGGGACGAGCTGGTGTTTGACCGGAGCCTGGGGCGGCCGCGCAATGCCGTCGTGCTGCCGGAAAGGTGGTACGTGACGGCCAGTGCGATTCCCGCAACAGTGAGCACGCTCGCGGATGGACGCGTGCGGCTGGACTTCTGGAATGGGCGGCCGGATTCCGTGGATATATTGATCAAGGCGAAGCGGCGCGGCGCGTCCGGCGAGAAAAAGTAGGAGACGCTTTGCGAGCACGCGATGGTGCGCGAAGCGAATTAGTCCAGTCTTCCACCTAAATACCTTATGATTCCGTGCGAATTCTGATGATGACAGGCGAGCGCTATTGCAATCGAAAAACAATGGTAATGTCCGCCTGTGTCTCCACCGGATCTCCATCGATGAACGTAGGTTCATAGCGCCACTCGCGCACTGCGGCCGTTGCGGCGGACGCAAGTAGGCCAGGCCCGCTCACCGGTGTCACTCCAATAATCTGCCCGGTGCGCCCTACACGCGCTCGCAACTCTACGCTTCCCTCAATGCGCTGTTTGCGGGCCTCCACAGGATAGAAGGGCTCGCTGTGCGATTTTAGTGTTCCGATAACCACTCGCTCGGATCGGCTAAACGCGGTCGGCTGGATCTGCAATGTTCTTTGCGCACTGATGGCTATAGCTGGGGAGGCGCTGATTGTTTCTGCCGGAAGATTGACGGAGAAAGGCCGCCCGCCCGGCCCCGGCGGGTTCACGAGAATGGAGTGCTCGGTCGCCGTCTTGCTCGGCTGAGCGTCCATTTCGCGGTTGTCGCGCGGCATTGCGCTTTCTGTGGAATGTCGCAGCTCCGATTCATTGGTACCCGGAACTAATGCGCTTCGGGTCCTAGAATCCGCTGTACTTACTCCGCCTGCCGCCGAGCTGCCTCTTGGCTCGGTCGCACCTTTCGGCTCCAAGTCCTTCTTCTCCGTGGCGGGCGTACTGGCAACCTGCGAATTCGGCGTCGGCCCGGGGGTCGGATTCGTACCCTCGTCCGATTTTTGCTGATCTCCAACCGAAGCGCTCTTCGCCTCCGTCTGATCCTCGGCAGCTCCAGTCGCGTCAGCCTGTTCGGGTGGAGCTGGCGGCGCCACCTTCGGCGGCGGGGCGAGCTGGTTCTCTGCCGCGCTTGCAAGGTAAGCGATCAAGCGGTCTACGCTTCCCCGCCCAACGGTCGAACCCAGGGTGAAGAAGAGCGCCGCTACGAAAAGGACTACGAGCGCTTTGCCGCCCCAACCTCTGCGACGCAGCGTCGGCTCAATCCAAGCTCCCTCTTTTTCCGGCTCTGCCGCAAACATGGAGTAGTCCGTGAACCGAAAGGCCTGCGCTGGCGGCTCGGCCGCCGCGACGCCCGCCGTTTCCGCCTGAGTCGGCACGCGTTCTCTTTGCGTTGGCGCAGCCAGTGGCCGATCGCCGCGCACGATCACTGTTTCGCGAGCCCCTCCGCCCCCACGATCAGACGTAACAAGAGTTTGTTTGGAAGGTTCCCTTCCTCCATAGGATGAGGCCGGAAGGCTCTCCCTAGCATCTTCGGGAACGCCCTCGGCCGAAACCCATTTGTGAATCTGCTGCCGCGCTTCACCCGGCAGTTCTGTGAATTGAATCCCTCCTTCTTTCTTCGAATCGCTCAGCCAAACAATGCGACCGCTGGCCGTCAACCACGCGTGAGAGGCCGGTGCTTGAAAACGAATGCCGGTAAACTCACGGGAGGCCAAGGGCAGCGCCGAGCGCACCGCCAATCCGCCTTCGCTCAGGTTGAGTAGGATTCCCCCGTTCTCTTGCCCCAATTCCACGTAGGACACGGGCGGTATCCTCCGCCGCGCATGGGCTCGGTTTCCGTGCTGTTCGGTTTTTGTCATGGCTGTACCGCTTGCGCTGGGTGGGCGGAGCGCAACGCACAAACACTCAACACTTGGCTAGTTTAGACTTGCTCGTTCATTCTACGCCGACGGCAGGTGCCCCTCAAGGGTACTCCGGGTTTCGCCTCACCTCAGCAACTCCGTCGCATATCGCGCAGGCACCGCGAGGTTCGATCCTCCAAATCCCTTCAGGATTGCGAAATTCACTCCGATCACTTTTCCGTCGCGATTGAACAGCGGCCCGCCCGATCCCCCGGAGGTAGTTGCGGCGTCGTAAACAATCTTATCCTTCAGCACATCGCCGATATGACCCTGTGTAGTGGTTGGCCGTATCAACTTCTGCGCCGCCAGTTGCGAGACCATCTGGTTCACATTCTGTGTGCCATCCGCGATTTTCTGCGCAACATCTGCTCCCGCTCGCGCCAAAATCCCTTCGATCCCCGTCGGATATCCGATTAGCACCACAGGCTCGCCCGATACGCTGGCCTCACTGCGTTCATCCAGCTCCAACAACGCGGCGTTCGACGGCGCAGTCGCTTCCAATTTCAGCGTCGCCACGTCGGCGCTGGACGAGATTTTGTCGAGCTTCGCCGAAATCCCCTCTGAGCTTCCAGGGAAATACGCCTTGTACTGCAGCACGTAGGCCGCTGCCCCGTGATCGAGCAGTTCCTTCAGCTCGTCGTTGCTCCACCAGGGTTCGGCCACGTGGTGGTTGGTCAGAATGCGTCCATCCCGCCGAACCAGGAAGCCGGTCCCAAAAACGTCGATCTGCAAATGCGGGCCTGTTCCACCCGCGTCCAGCCGCACCATTCCTTTGTCATCCACCTGCGGTTTGCCCAAGGCATCTACTGCGATCTGAATCGGCTTCCCGCTTCCTTTGTCCAGAAACTCCACCATCACGTGCAGCAAGCAAACACTCGGCCCATAACTGTGTACAATCGTTTCGGCGATTTTCCCTTCATTTTCCAGCGATTTCAGCCGCTTTTGGGTGTCCACCAGCTGCTGCTTCAGCGATTGCGCATCCGAACCCTCCGCCGTGGCCATCTTCTTGCGCAAATCCTCCGATTGCGCCCGCAGCGTATCGCGGGCCGCGGAGTCGGATTTGGCGCTCGCATCCAGCGAACTCCGCACCTGCTCCGTGCGCTGCAGGAGTTGATCATGCAAGCCGAGCCCGCTGTTCAGCCGCGCAATGTCCGCCCGCAGTTGCAGCGTTTCCCTCTGGCTCCGTCCCATGGTGATCACGATAAAAGCCGCCGCCAGAATCGCCGCGGCACTCACCACAAAAATCGCTGGTATCAGCCAGAACCGGTGCTTGCCGACCGCCCCGCCGCTCAGCGATTCCACCGCGATGTCCGCCATCTGTTCGCGCTGCACCGCGTACTTCAGCATCGTCTTCAGGTCTTCTTCCGGCTGGCGCTCGCGGAACTGTGTGCGCACTCGCGCGGCAAACTCCAATGCTTCAAACGGAAAAGTGATGACATCATCCGCGCCCAGATCCAGAGCACGCGCTCGCTCCAGCGCTCCCCCTCGCACCACCATCACAATCCTGACCGACCCGCGCGTGTCTGACCGCGCTTTCAACTGCGTAATCATCCCGCAGCAACTCAAATCGGTCGGCGAAGCCTCGGTAACCAGCACCTCGGGCGAAAGCGCAAGCACCTCGTCCACGGTCAGCCCGGATTCGGTCGTGACATCGTAGCCTTGGCCCGCAAGGGCGCTACTTACCAGTTCATTCGTCTCTGAATTCAGGTTCAGCAGGAGTACGCGCATAGCTGCTAGTTTATCATCCCTCGCTAACGTCTCCACTCTGAGTCATCCTTTCCTGGACGAGCTAGCTTCTGACCCTTCCGGCCCTCGCCAACACTGGCCATTCCCTTTTTATCCCTTTGCGTTTATTCTCCTGTCCCGTACTTTAGGGGCAACGAGGCCGCCGGTCTTTCTTCTTATGCGTCAGCGTGATACAAAAGGCGTAAGCCCCGCGTCGGATGACGGACTTTTACTAAAGCTGGAATTGTGCAGCGATCCTAAACTGCTTTGCGTCGTGCGTGGCGCGCTCGAACGCCTCACCGAGGTCTTCGGATTCTCGCCGCCGGATCGCCGTTCCGTCACTCGCGCGGTGGACGAAGCTCTCACTAATATCATGCGCCATGCCTATAACGGACGGACCGATCAACCCATCGAAGTGTATTGCAGGCGTGTCCGCCCCCGCGTTTCCGAGAGTGCCGATGGCTTCGAAATTTTGCTCTGTGACCAGGGTCCTGCGGTTGACCCCTCAAAGTTGCGCGGCCGCCGCCTCGACGAAATCAAGCCAGGCGGCCTGGGCTTGCATTTTATTCGCCAGAGCATGGATGCCGTGGAGTATCAGCGTGAGGGCAACACCAATCAGTTTCGGCTGGTCAAGTATCTTCAGCCATCGACGCAGTCGCGCAGTTCTTGATTACCCAAAGGAGGACTCCGTGCAGATTTCGGCGCGGCATACCGATAACACCACGATCTTCGACGTCACGGGAGACATCGACCTTGCGAACTCGCCGGAGGTCCGTAAGGCTCTTCTACGCGAGGTCCGCGAGAAGCGCACCCCTCGCGTAGTCATGAATCTCAGCAAGGTCCGCTATATCGATAGCTCTGGCGTCGCCTCCTTGGTCGAGGGCCTCAAGGCCAGCCGCGACGTCAATTCGCGCTTCATCCTGTTCGGCCTGAGCCCGTCCGCTCGCGAGGTCCTGCAACTTTCGCGCCTGCTGAAGATTTTTGAAGTTTACGACAACGAAGATCAGGCCTTGTCCTCCTGAATCTGTGCTTCGGCTGTAGCAGTGTCTTCCTTAGGATCCGGTCTTTTTTCGGTTCTAAGGACTTCACTGCGACTATTGTCGTACAGAGTACAAAATGGAACTGCTCTCCCAAGTCGGCGGTTCGGTAATCAATGGCCTCGCCTACGTTGGTTCTCTCGTTTCCCTCGGTGGGCGGGCCGCTTACTACACTTTCGTTGCTCCCTTCCAGGGCAAACCGATTCGTTTTCAGCGCGCCGTCTCGCAAGCTCTCGACGTCGGCGTCCGCGCTCTCCCCATTCTTTCCCTCATCACTTTCTTTATTGGCTTGATCCTCGCTCTGCAGGCCGCCTATGAACTCCGCCGTTTCGGCGCCATGAGCTACGTCGCCACCGCCGTGGCCGTCTCCATGTCACGCGAACTTGGCCCGCTCATAACCGCCATCGTCGTGATCGGCCGTTCCGGCTCGGCGTTCGCCGCCGAAATCGGGACCATGAAAGTCACCGAAGAGATCGACGCTCTCGAAACCATGGCCATCAGCCCCGTCCATTTCCTGGTCACCCCCAAATTCATCGCCATGGCCGCGATGTTGCCCTGCCTCACCATTTGGGCCAACGCCATGGGCATTCTTGGCGGGTCGCTGTTCGGTGTCGCGAAAGCCGACTTCACCTTCATACGCTATATTTGGGCCTCCCTTGACTCGCTGTTCCTCCGTGATATCGTCACCGGACTGATCAAGAGCGTCATGTTTGGCATCACCATCACCGCTGTCGGCTGCCTGGAAGGGCTCTCTACCGGAGCCGGCGCTGAGCAAGTCGGGCGCTCTACTACACGGGCAGTAGTCATGTCGATTTTTCTGGTCATTGTGGTCGACCTGGTTTTCACTGCGTTGTTCTTTTTTATGAGCCAAGGGTAGGAACTCGCGTATGGAAACAGCACTCACAGATTCGCTGGAAACCACCGCAACGATTTCCGTGCGCGACCTCCGCGTCAATTACGGCGAGCGCGAAATTCTTCACGGCATCAGCTTCGACGTCAATCGCGGGGAAACTCTTGTAATCCTCGGCGGCTCCGGTTCCGGTAAAAGCACGCTGTTGCGCACCCTGGTCGGCCTTGAGAAGCCCAGCTCCGGCCAAATTTGGATCAAGGGCCAGGATATCGCCGCGATTCCACCTTCCGAGATGGATGCCATCCGCAAGAGGATCGGCATGTCTTTTCAGGGCGGCGCGCTGTTCGGCTCCATGACCGTCGGCGAAAATGTCGCGCTGCCCCTTCGCGAGCACACCCGCCTTGAGGAATCCACCATCGAAATCATGTTGCGCTTGAAGCTCGAGCAGGTCGGTCTGCAGGGCTTCGAATACTACATGCCCTCGCAGCTCAGCGGGGGCATGAAGAAGCGCGCCGCCGTCGCTCGCGCGCTGGCCATGGATCCCGAAATCCTTTTCTTCGACGAGCCTTCCGCCGGCCTCGATCCCATCATCGCCGCCGGCATCGATCAACTCATACTCGAGCTCAAGCAAGCCTTCCGCATGACCATCATCGTCGTCACTCACGAGCTGGCTAGCGCCTACCTGATCGCAGATCGCATGGTCTTGATCGACAAAGGCAATATCGTCGCTATCGGCACCACCGAAGAGATGCGCGCCAGCACGCAGCCGCGCGTCCGCCAGTTTCTCGACCGCGTCGCAGAACCCGAAGTCTCTCGCGAATTGGATTATTTGCAAATGCTAACGGAGGATCGTCGCTCAAAATGATCCCTGGAGCAGGGAAGGGAACTAATGAAAGCTAAAAGCCAGCAAGCACTCGTCGGTCTGTTCGTCATTGCTGCCAGCGCTGTGCTGATTTTTATTGTCTTTGCTATTAGCGGAGCTTTCGGCCGCTCCACGCACACCTATCGCGCCTATTTTCCGTTCGCCGGCGGCATCGAGTCCGGCTCCGGCGTGCGCTACTCCGGAGGCCCGAAGATCGGCCGCGTTGACACCGTGCGCCTTGATCCGCAAAATCCCGCGCGCATCGAGGTCACCTTCAGGGTCGAATCCGACCTCCCGGTCAAAACCGATAGTCGCGTCAAGATTATGAGTCTGAGCCCGCTCGGCGACAATCACCTCGAAATTCTCCCCGGCACTCCCAAAGCGGCCATCGCTCCCGACGGCTCGCAACTCACTGCCGAAAACTACGTCGATTTCAATGCCATAACGGCGCAAATCAACGATCTGGGTCCTCGCGCCACCCAGCTGCTCACCACCCTAAACGACCGTGCCACGGAGTTGAAAGTCACCGTGGATCGCGTCAACGACCTTCTGAACGCTCAGAATCGCGCCAATCTTTCCGCCACGCTCGCCGATGCCCGCGGCATGATCGAAGAAAATCGCCCTGCTGTGCATTCCACTCTTCAGCACCTCAATTCCGTCAGCGAAAAACTCGAGCCGCTCCTGGAGGACTTCCGCAAAACATCCGCCGAGGCCAACAAAGCCATCGATCATATTGATTCGCTCATCGGCGAAAAT
>CATPAM010000287.1 GCA_955651735.1 Candidatus Acidiferrales bacterium
CCATCCCCCATTTCCTGTCCGGATACGCCAAAGTCGCAAAAATCTTCCCGCCCCGCACCCGAAAATCCGGATGCTTCTGATGCGAGCCCTCAATCGCCTCCGGAAAACTCAAAGCCAACCGCCGAAACTGTTCCGCCGTCACAACCATCTCCCCATCGCGCCCCGAAGATAACACATCCCTCCAGTTCACGGCTCCTCGCACTACTCACCTCGGCGAAGGAACGCGCTCCGGAGCTTCACGATCGCTGATGATGAATAAATTCGAACGAGAAAGGTGGCGGTGGTGTCTGGATAAGAGAAGGCGCAATATGCGCGCCCTTCAAGGAGATTCGCTGCGATGAAAAAGACAGGATTCACCCTCACTTTGCTTGCCTTTCTTCTAGCGAACTGTGATGCAGTGTACGCACAAACGCCCGCTCCCAAACTCCTACCCGTGACGCCGGCGCCTGATCTATCGAAGCTGAACATCGAGCAAATACTGCAACAGGTGCAGGCGACAAAAGTTCAGGCCAGCGCCGAAGGAACGTCACCTTTGCAGGTCGTGGCTGAATTTCTGCAATTGCGCACCGGTCAGGTGAGCGAGCTGGAGCAATTGTTGCAAGCGAGGCAGGCAACGCTTGCACCGCTATTTCAAACGGCGCAGTCCCTGATTCCGCAACTGGGCGCTTTGCTGAATTCTGGCGGGAACCCAGCACAGGTCGGGGTATTGGTGATCCAAATCCACGCGTTGCAGCAGCAGATGGCCCAGGCACAGCAGGTCTTTCTCACGCAATTCGTGGCGATCCTCGACGCTGATCAACGGCAAAAACTGCAGGCAGTACAGATTGCGGCTCAGCTGCAGCCCATTCTTCTTGCATTCCAGCCGATATTCCTTTTCTGATGGCCTGCTACCGGCCGCCAGGCATGCTATTTTGCTTGAACGAGCGGGCCAGCCGCGGTGTCTATAGGTAAGGGGCAGAAGAGGCGTGACAGGCGCGTGCGTGAGTGCGTTGATTGCTAGAGCCGAAGCGCATAGTCCCGAGGCGGGATTTGGCGAGCGCATCGCTGAGAATCAGCGGCGCGTTTTTCAGATTGCCTTCAGCATCCTGGGCAATTCCGCCGACGCGGAGGACGTCGCACAGGAAGCGTTTTTGCGCGCCTACCAGAAGTTCAGATCGCTGCGGGAAGCGGAAAAATTCCGCGCGTGGGTGAACCGCATCGTTTTTCGACTGGCTCTGAACCGCAAGAGAGGCTACCGGCGACGCTTGGCGCGCGATACGGCCTGGCAGATTAGTGAGACGCGAACGATGGTGGACGGTGCCAGGGATGCGGAGAAGCAGGTGATGTTGGACCGGCTCCACAGAGAAATAGAACGCTTGCCGGAGAAACTGCGCAGCGTCTTGCAGCTTTCGCTGGTTGAAGAGATGGGCGCTGCTGATGTGGGGGCGGTGCTTGGGATTCCGGCAGGGACCGTGAGATCGCGGGTGCACACAGCGCGAAAACTGTTGTTGGAAGTGATGAAATGACGAAAGCATGCCAGAAATGGAGAGGCGACCTGCTGGAGGTTGCCCTGACGGGAGCAACAGCGAAGGGTCTTGAAGAGCACCTGCCAGCCTGCGCGAATTGTTCAGAAGAGCTGAGCGAGCTTCGAGCACGCAAGGCGCGATTGGACGCACTGCTGCCGTTGGTGGCTCAAGGAACGGGACCGTCCGCGGATTTCCGAGCGCGAGTGCTAGCCGCGGCGGAAGCCGCCAGCGAGGGTAAGCGCGCGCGGCCGTGGCGGCTATGGACGCTGGCTGGGGTGACGGCGGTGATTCTCGCGGCGCTCGTAATTGGAGCGACGTCGTACCGCAGAAGAGCAAGAACGGTTCCGGCGGACGAACTCGCCGCCGCGCAGATCCTGACGGAGTGGCGAGCGCCCAGCGATGTCCTGCTGGCGAATCCGGGGCAGGAGATTTTGCGGCAGATGCCGAGACTCGGCGAGTCGTATCTGCATGTCCCCGTGAAGATGCCCGTGAAGATGCCCCTGAAGATGAATGAGGAGGAATGAAATGAGAGCGGGAGTTCTCTGTATTTGTGCGGCCTTTCTTTTCGCGGCGGGAGCAGCCCACGCCCAGCAGCCCGATCAGGATCCAATCGGGCAGAGTTTTTTTGCTCCGGAACTGGTGATCCAACATCAGGAAGCGATTGGGCTAAGCGCCGAGCAAAAAGATTACTTCAAGACGGAAATCCGCGCGGCGCAGTTGAAATTCACGGAGTTGCAATGGAAGCTGCAGGATGAAATGGAGAAGCTGGTTACGCTGATCAAGCAGCCGCGCGTCGACGAGCAGCAGGTTCTTGCGCAATTGGAAAAGGTGCTGGCGGCGGAACGGGAAATTAAGCGGCAGCAAGTGACCTTGCTCGTACGAATCAAGAACAAATTGACCCCAGAGCAGCAGGGAAAGCTGTCCGAGCTGCGAAGCAAGCCACCAACCAAGTAGGAGTGACGAACCCAATCTAAGTCCGCAAGAAACCCGCCTTCTCTACCATTGCCAGGAGTATCCCCGTCTCGCGGCTTTCCGGCCTCACATAGAAGTTTGTGCAAATAAAGGGGCATAATCTAACGGCTCATTTCTGCCTGGAGGGCAAGATTGTCAACCAGCTCGTCACACATACTGAAGCTGCCTTCCCATTTTGGAGGGATTGTGAACAACGTTCGCCTGGTCATCCTCATGCTGTTTTGCATCGCCGGAGGTATGCAGGCCGGTTACAAAGTGGCCCTACACAAAGAGCACAACCGCCTGGAGTGCAATAAAGCCCTGGTTCGTATGAGCCATGAAAAAGTGTGGAGCGAGAGGAATAGTGAGCCCCCCTCCAGGTTGCGTGCGAAATCTACTCGAACGATTTCGTTGGTCACGATTGGACAGGTGACAGCACTGGAGGTTTAGCCACATTCGCGAAGGGCATTGCTGTGACTTTAACTACCTTTAGAATCAACACTTTGCCCGGGGGTGTGGAGTCTCCGCGTCCTCTGTGCTCCGACCTCGTCGGTGGCCGCTGTGTTAAGCCTTTTTCCTGTATCCCCTCGTCGAGCGCCGAAAGCCTCAGAGTCCAAATTGTCGGTTGCGCCAGTGTCGGGGAATGAGCAAAAATTACGCTCTGCGAGTATCCTAATTCTTTACGGCTTTGGAAGAGCTGGGTTCTCTACTTGCTGAGCGCGCGCTAAGGCCCTCTCAGTCAGAGAGACGTAGTTCAGAAGGTACATAGTCATGACGCAGCACATCGGCGAACTCAATCCTCCCAATCGGCTCATGCTTACTCCCGGTCCGTCATCAATGGATCCGCGTGTCTATCGCGCGCTCGCGTCGCCGCTGGTCGGCCACCTCGATCCATGGTTCAAGGGCTGCATGGACGATACGCAGGTGCTGTTGCGGCAGATCTTCCAAACTGAAAACCGGCTGACCATGCCGCTTTCCGCTTCCGGTTCGGGCGGAATCGAAGCTTCCGTGGTGAACAGCCTCGAAGAAGGCGACGAAGCTATCATTTGCGTCAACGGCGTGTTTTCCGATCGCATGGCGGTGATTGCCTCGCACACGGCGGCGAAACTGACCAAGGTGGAAGCACCTTACGGAAAGCCAGTCGATGCCGAAGACGTGCGGCGCGCGGGCAAGGGTCGGAAAATCAAGATTGTCGGGCTCGCGCAGGGCGAAACTTCCTCGGGCGTGCTGACGCAGATCGAGCCTTTCCGCAAAGTTGCAGATGAACTTGGCGCGCTGCTGGTAGTCGACACCGTGGCTTCGCTTGCCGCTGTGCCGCTGCACGTGGATCGCGAGCGCGTGGATATTTGCTTCAGCGGGACACAAAAGGCGATCAGCGCGCCGCCGGGCATGTCGCCCATTACGGTGAGTCCGCGCGCGGAGGAAGCGTTTCGCAATCGCAAAACAAAAGTACAAAGCTGGTATTTCGATCTCACCACCGCGATGAACTATTGGGGCAAGGAGCGGCTGTATCATCACACGCCTCCGGTGTCATTGATTTACGCGCTGCGTGAAGCCATGCGCATTGTGGTGGAAGAAGGTTTGGAGGCACGCTGGGAGCGCCATCGCGTAAACCAACTCGCGCTGATCGCGGGCATCGAAGCGATGGGCCTGGAGCTGCTCGTGAAAAGGCCGGCGGATCGCTTGCCCACCGTGACTGCCATGATGATTCCCGACGGCATCGACGACGCCAAAGTGCGCAACCAACTTCTCGATGAATTCAACATTGAAATTGCCGGCGGCCTCGGACCGCTGAAATCGAAGATCTGGCGCATCGGCTTGATGGGCCACTGCAGCCAAAAGCCGTATGTGTTACTGTTCCTCGCCGCGCTGGAGAAAACCCTGCTCGACCAGGGCTTCCGTGTGCCCTCCGGCGCCGGAGTCGGCGCTGCGATACACAGCTACGCGCACGCGCACTCCGAAGCGGCAACGGTCAGCCGGTAAGTGAAAAAGGAGAATTCGTGACGTCACGTCCCGTCCTGGCCAATAGGGGTGCCATGAGCACGTTTGTTGGCGATTTTGAAGTGACATCCAAGCTGACCGGCAACGTTTTCCACTGCCGGTTTTCGCATATGTGGAATGGCATTGCCACGCGCCACGCGGACACCATCGACACGAAATTCTTTGTCGACGGCAAAGCGCTGGTCCCGGGACTGGCCCACAAGGCCTTCGTGAAATTTCGCGAGCGCACCGGCCGCGACCTGACCGACCGCGAAGCCAGCTTTATCGCCGCGGAATTTCTGCGCGAGCGGCTGGAAGAAGAAGACGAGCGGCCGCTCTACGACGTCTCCGAAGCCGAGGTGCTGCGCCTGATCGACCAGATCGGAATCAAGTAGCGCCGGAAAAGCGCACAGCCCAAATTCAGCATGCTAAGTGCGCATGCGATGGTGCAGAGGTCGCTGTGCCACGCGGAGTGAAGATTTAGTCGCCGGGTTCAGCGTGGAAAGACTCGAGGCACTGATGCCGCAGCCCGTCGCGACGAATGAAGTGAATCACTAAAAACATCAGCAGTCCACCGCACACCATCACGGCAACTGCGATTTGCAAACCAAATTGCATGTCGTGAAGATCGGAAATTCGCCCCACGAGCTGCGGGCCAAATCCCCCGACCAGTTGGGTCACGAACATGTACACGCCGATGGAGGTCGCGTGCGCCCGCCGCGGCATCATATCGTGAATGACCGCGGTAACCGGACCGTGATACCAGGACATGAAGAAGGCCGCCAGCGCTAGCGCGCCGAGCACGAGCATTTGGTCGTCGGTTTGGATGGCCAAAAGAACGAAGGGAGCGGCGAGAAGAAACGCGACAGCAATGGCGATAATACGTCCGAAGGCGAAACGCCGCTGCAAGCGGTCCGCGACATAGCCGCCGAAGAGTACGCCGCACAGGCTGCACACTAAACCGATCACCGCCAGAGAGACGGAAGCCTGGCGCAAGCTGAAACCTTTGTAGGTGACGGCGAAATCGACGCCCCAGGTAAGAATCGAGACGCTGGAAAAGGTGATGCAGGCGCCGCCCGCGATCATAGCGAGATATGCGGGGACGGTGAGTAGCTTTCGAATGGGGCAGACTTCGGAGGACGGCCCGCGCGGGGGCTCTTGCAGAGACATGACGGCGATCACCGGAACGAGTCCGGCCGCGGCGATTACGAAAAGAGCGGACTGCCAGCCGAAACGGGGACCGATGATACCTCCGAAAGCCTGGCCGGCAGCGCCGCCCAAAAGCATGCCGCTGGCGAAAATCGCTTGCGCGGACGCGCGCTTTTCAACGGGGAATGCTCCGGAAATCATGGATTGCGCGGCGGGGGCATAGGCAGCTTCACCCATGCCGACGAAGGCGCGCGCGATCAGCAAAAACATAAAACTGCCGGCAAAGCCGCCCGCGAAGGTGGCGAGGCTCCAGCAAACAATTCCGAAAGCGATGATGGCTTTGCGGCTGAAGCGGTCGGCGAGGAATCCAAAGGGGATGCTGCCAACTGCGAGGACGAGTAGAAGCCAGGTTTGCAGGGAGCCGAGCTGCGCGTCGGTAACACCGAGATGCGTGCGCAGCATGGGAATCAGCGGGATGAAGACCCAGCGGGCGGCGAAGTTGACAAAGTTGACGAGAACAAGTACAGCAAGGAGACGGATTTGGTAGGAGCTGAGCGGAATGGATTTCGATAACAAGCTGAGTTGGCTCCGTCGGCAAGGCGAAACGCCTGGGGCATCCGCGAGATGGCTAACCTGGGGTGCGGCCTCGCAGCTTTCGCGTCCGCGCTATTCTACATTCATTATATACCGCACATGAGTCCAACCAATTCCCCCGCGAAGACCACCAGTGACCGTTTGACTACCGTACTCTCGTACGGGGCGCTCCTGCTGCTGATTTACCTGGTGTTTCGAATCGTGGAGCCTTTCCTGGAGCCGCTGGCGTGGTCGGGCGTGCTGGCGATTTTTTTCTATCCGGTGCACGAACGAATCCTGCGGCGGCTGCGGCCGAATAGCGCGGCGCTGGTGAGCACGCTGGGCGTAACGCTGCTGCTGATTGTGCCGGCGCTGGTGGTGCTGGTTTATACGGCGCGGCAGGCGCTCGACGCCACGGCGCGACTGCAGGCCACGTTGATGGACCCGGAGAAAGCTTTGCCTACGCATGCGCTGGCTTGGATCCGGCACCAGCTTCCGCAGGCCTGGCAGTCCACGGATTTTTCGGAGCCGCTGCGCCAGGGCGCCGAAAGAATCGCGACGTTTATGGCCTCGCGATTGGCGGGGCTGGTGAGAAATCTGTTCAACTTTGTTGTGGATTTGTTCATCGTGATTTTCGCGCTGTTTTTCATGTTCCGGGACGGTGAGGAGATCGTGCGTGGGGCCAACCATCTGCTGCCTTTTGACGAAGCGATTCAGGAGGAGATGCTCCGCGAGTCGCGCGATTTGGTATTCGCGAGTGTGGCGGTGGCGTTGGTGATTGCGGTGTTGCAAGGAGCGTTGGGG
>CATPAM010000288.1 GCA_955651735.1 Candidatus Acidiferrales bacterium
CTGGCGCCGCTGATCGTACTGCTGCAGGTAGCGCAATTAGGGACGGAATGGCACGCGGTGCGGTTCACGCTGCTGGGCGTTTCGATTGTGTGTTACGCCGCACGGCTGGGAGTGACGCAATACCGGCAGAACCAGACCGAAGATACGCTGCAACGCCACAATCGGGCCATGGACTCCGCGGTGAACGGTATCGCGATTGTGGATGCGAAGGGACAGCACACCTACGCGAACGCAGCATTCGCGCAAACAATGGGACACGAGAATCCGGAATCGATCGTCGGCCGGCCGTGGAGGGATGTTTACGCACCCCAGGACGTCGAGCGACAGGAAGGGCAGATCCGCGAGTCACTGCGGAAGAGCGGCAAGTGGTATGGGCCGATGACTATTCACCGCCGGGACGGGAGCGCGCTGCCAGTGGAAATGTCGATTACGGTGTTGCCGGACCGCGGCGTGGTTTGCGTGAGCCGGGACATGACGGCAAAGCGGGAGGCAGAAAACGCACGCGCGCAGGCCGAGGCGAAGTACCGGATGCTGGTCGAGGAAGTGGCGGCCATCAGCTACATTGCAGAACTGGGGATTCACGGAGAATGGCTATACGTCAGCCCGCAGGTGGAGACGATGTTTGGGTTTTCGGCGGAAGAGTGGCTGATGGATTCGCGGGCGTGGACACAACACGTGCATCCGGACGACCACAAGGTGGTGGAGGCCGCAGAAGAAGCGAGCAAGCGCGGGGAGCGTTTTCAGGCGGAGTACCGCGTGGTCCGCAAGGATGGCCGGATAATTTGGGTGAGCGACACCGCGGTAGTGGTGGCGGGGAGCGATGCGCATCCGTTGATGGAAGGAATCATCGTGGACATCACGGAACGCAAGCAACTGGAGACGCAACTGCAGCAAGCGCGGCGCATGGAGGCCATCGGCAGGCTGGCAGGGGGAATCGCGCATGACTTCAACAATCTTTTGACGATCATCAAGGGCTATACGGAGCTGGCGCTGAAGCGGTCGAGGATTTCGCCGGAGCTGCAGGCGGACATGGAACGGATCGAGGACGCCGCGGAGCGCGCCGGCACGCTGGTGCGGCAATTGCTGGCGTTCAGCCGGCGGCAGGTCTTGCAGCCGAAGCTGGTCGATTTGAACAGCATTGTGATGGGATTGGACAAGCTGCTGCGGCGATTGATGGATGAAGACATTCAGATGACGACGATTCCCGGGAAGGATATCGGAACGATCAAGGCTGATCCCGCGCAGATGGAACAAGTGATTATGAATTTGGTGGTGAATGCGCGGGATGCCATGCCGAAAGGCGGGCGGCTGACGGTGGAAACGGCGAATGTGGATTTGGACGCGGCGTACGCGAGCGACCATGCCACGGTAAAGCCAGGGAGTTACGTGATGCTGGCGGTTTCCGACACGGGGACGGGAATGAGTCCGGAAACGGTGGCGCACATTTTCGAGCCGTTTTATACGACGAAGGAAAGCGGGCGCGGAACGGGGCTGGGACTTTCGACGGTGTACGGCATAGTGAAGCAAAGCGGAGGATACATTTGGGTGTACAGCGAGCTGGGCCGCGGTTCGTCGTTCAAGGTGTATTTGCCGCGCGTGGAACAGGCGCCTGAGGCGCTGCCGGCAGCGAAGATGGCGAGCGGAGAACAAAAAGGAACCGAAACGATTTTGCTGGTGGAGGATCAGCCGCAGGTGCGCGAGCTTGCGCGGATGGCGTTGTCAGAAAACGGATATACGGTGCTGGCGACATCGAGCTCCGAAGATGCGGAGATTGCGTGTGCGAGGCACGGCGCAGAAATTCATTTGTTGCTGACCGATTTGATCATGCCGGGAATTACCGGGCGGGAACTGGCGAAGCGGTTGACGACGCGGCATCCGGAGATGCGTGTGCTGTACATGTCTGGCTACACGTTCGGCATCACCACACAGACCGGGATGCAGAGCGGGTTGCTGGAAGACGGCGTGGCGTTTCTGCAAAAGCCGTTTACGCCCAGCGCGCTGAGCGAAAAGGTGCGCGAGGTGCTGGACCGGAGCTTGGCGACGGGCAGGAGTTGAGACTGGGCTGCGCGCCTGGCTAGTTTGTCAGCGGGGGCTTAGGGGCGGGGCCTTCAGCGGCGGCGGGCGGATTGGGCGCGTCTTTGGGCTTGGCGATGGAAGCAATGCTCTCGACGTTGAACTTTTTATAGTCGGAATAACGCGTCACTTCATTCACCTTGAAAGCTTTCACGAGAAGGACGCGCACACCGACGTGCGCTTCTTCGTAAGTGGGCAGCCAGACTTCATTGTTGATGTAGGCTTGCTCGAAAACGAAGCTGGTGCCCCTCTGCAGGTTGGCGATTAGGCCGCCGCCGAAGCGGAAATCTCCGACAAAATAGGCTTCCAGGCGCGCCACGTCGTGGGCTTTCTCATCGATCCAGACGACGCCGGCAAGCTGGTGCACCACTTTCTCCGCCAGTTTGTGGGGCTTGAATTCGGGATTGGGCTCGAAATCAAAGACCAGGACGTCCTGGCCGCGGAAACGTTCGCGCCTGGGATTCACAAATTGGCAGGCGCGGAGGAAAGTTTCGATGCCGACATCGTCGTCCTCCTTTTTCTCTTTGCCTTCGTCCTTGGCTTTTTCCTCCTTGGCTTCTTTCTTGGCGTCGCGTTTCTCGATATCCTGAATTTCCTTTTGTACTTTCTCGTTTTCTTTCTTTTGCTCTTCCTCACTGAGTAGCTTGCCGTCTTTCTTGACCAGGGTGGAAACCTCGTGGCCTCTCCAGTAGAAGAAGGTGTACTCGTGCAGCTCACGCTTGCTGATTTTTCCGGTCTTGTCGTATTCGGTTTCTTCCTCGTTACGGGTGCCGGCGTAGTTTTCCTTGAGTTTGTCGAGGGCTTTTTGGTTTTCGTCGATTTCCTTGAAGAGAGTTTTCAAGTCGGGGAGTTGGACTTGCGATTTTTTGGGGAAGTCAAAGACGCGCTCGCCGACGGCGGCGTTTACCTCCGCGCGCGTCACTGCGATGTCGTAGGTTTCTGATCCGCGGTGCAGTTCGATTTTGTAGGGGAGTTTCAGGCCGTTTACGGGGCGATAGTCATCGTAAAGAATTTGTTCGTCGATCCCGCCGACCGTGGCCGCCTCTTGCACGATGAGGCGCGTCTGGGAATCGAAGAAGACGTGGCGCTTCACGCCGGTCATGGTGGTGACTTCGATTTCCAGGGCGTCGCGACCGCGGACTTTGGAGAAGGCGGCAAAGCCGAGGCCGATTTTGTTTTTCTTGGCATCGACGAGGTGGGAATTGTAGTACTGGCCAGCGGCTTCGAGCTGGCTGCCCTCCGCGCCGACCAGGGTCGCGAATTCGCCGTTCGCGGTGCGGTGCCAGGCGGACTTGCCGTTGTAGGCCTCGATCAAGTTGGTGTCACCGACGACCAGTTCGGAATAGAAGCGGTTGGGTTGCCTGGTGTTGAGTGTGAACGTGCCGGCCTTGTCGTCGGCGGTGTGAAAGGTACCTTCGATGGTGATTGTTTTGGCTTGCGAAAGGGCTTTGGAGCCGCCTGCGGCTTTGATGTACTGCTCGACTATTTTCTGCGCGTCTTGGGCGCTGGCGCCAGCGGCAAAAGCGGTCAGGCAGAGGGCGGTAGTCAGCGCGAGCTTGCGGGTAGGCATGGCGTTCAGAGATAGGAACGCAATTGTATGGGAAAAGTTTCGCCTGATTTGCAAAATAACGCAGGGCTATTCGTATAACAGAGCCGAGAACGGCAGCGGGACCTTTGCTGAATTGGCGCGCAGCACTGCTGCGCCCCTACGAGCAACGCGTTGCGGCGGCTTACTGGGCCTTGGGACGGTTAAGGTACTTCTCGTAGAGGGCCTTGTGCTTGTTGTCGAGCGAGGTGGGCTGGCCCTTAATGAAAAGGTAGCGCACCTCGGTGGTGAGCTCGAGGGGATCGCCCTTGGTTACGATGAGGTTGGCGATTTTGCCGCTCTCGAGCGTGCCGACTTGATCCGCGAGGCCGAAGATTTGCGCGGGGTACAGCGTCACAGCCTTTAAGGCTTCGTCGTAGGGCAGCCCGTAGGCGACGGCGTTGGCGGCTTGCTGGCCGAGACGCCGGGAGAACGAGTTGTCGAAGCTGCCGAAGGCAAATTTTAGGCCGGCGGCGGCGAGCTCCGCAGGCTGGGTGAGCAGGCGGTCGTACGGATCATCTTCTTCGCGGGGCAGCGTGAGGGTGGGGCCAAGAATCACGGGGATGCTTTTCGAGCGCAGCAGATCCTTTACTTTGTAGGCTTCGGCGCCGCCGGCGAGAATCATTTTCAGTTTTTGCTTTTCGCAGAACTCGACCGCATTGCGAATGTCGCGGGCCTTGTCCGCGAAAACCAGGACGGGGAGTTCGCCGCGGGTGACCGGCACGAGCGCTTCGAGCTTGAGGTCGCGCTGATAGTCGGTGGCGCCGCCGTGGCCGAGAGCCACGGCGTAATGGCGGGCGCGATCGAGCCAGTCGGTGAGTTCGTCCACCTGCTTTTCATATTCCTGTTTGGCGTCGGCGAATGACTTTTCCTTTCTGGAGAAGGTGGAGAAATCAAACGTATGCGTTTCGATTTCTGGCCAGTTGAGCACCATGGCCACGCTCTTCTTGAGGAGCATGTCGTTGATGGTCCAGCCGGACAAATGGATCGCGGAGGCCTGGCCACCCAAAATGCCGGTGACGCCCTCGGAGTCCATACCGCCGCTGGCCGGCACGGCGAGCACTTCCGTGATGCCCGCGGCGCGCGTAACGGGAATATGCTCGCTCGAGGGCAGCACGGCTTCGGAGGCGACGACGTCGGGATTGAACGCTCCCGTTTCCGCAGAATCGACGGTGGCGTTGACCGCGCCGATTTCGCGCAAGCCCATCTGCGTGATGGGATCGAACAGGCCGGGATAGACTTGCAGGCCCTGGCCGTCGATCACCTGGGCGCCTACGGGGACTTCGACGGCGGCTCCGACATTGGCGATTTTGCCGTTCTGAATCACGATCGTGCCATCGTCGATCGTGGCGCCGGAGAGAGTGAAAATTTTCGCATGGGTGATGGCGTAGGCGGGGGTTTTGTCTTGCGCATTCGTAGCTTGCGGGAAGTAAAGGAGAGTTAGAAAGCAAACAAGACAAAGAAAGCGCCGCTGCGAAATGGGAAGTTTCACCGCGCACCTCCGGAAACAGCGGAGGCTTGCGGCGGTTTGGGTTTTTCTTCTGGCTTCTTCTCTTCTGGTTTCTTCTCTTC
>CATPAM010000289.1 GCA_955651735.1 Candidatus Acidiferrales bacterium
GGATGCGTACGTATGCCGCGCTCCCGTGTATGCGCGAATTCCAGGGAAGATCTCCATGTTGTCGCCGTCCACCAGCCGCTCCCGCCCTTTGGTATTTAATCGCACCAACTCCTGAACGTCCTGCGGATCAATGCCGCCGTGCTCTCAAGACTCAGCACCAGCAGCACGCGCCCCATCAAAGCCGGCCTCCGCACAACCAAAACGCGGCCAACATCCAGCTTGATTTTCATCGAATGTCAGGAGCGGCCGGCACCGGTAAATCTTCTTCGGCAGAAGGGGCAGCGAACGCTATCGCTGCGCGAGGGTCTTCGGCTGTCAAGCTGGGAAAATCAGTAAGAATTTCTTTAACGGAATCGCCGCTGGCCAAGCTGGCCAGGACGGTGCGCACGGTGACCCGGGTGCCTTTGAGTACCGGCTCACCGCCGCAGATTGCTTTGTCGCAGACGATGCGGTGTCGATAGTCTTTCAAGTCGCCGGTTGCACCATTCATGCAATGCCGACTGGCCCATGACATCCCTCGAAGCGGCCCTGACGCCCCAACCGGAAAAGCCGAATGCACCGTCCGCGCCCAGGCGTCTGGTCGCGCACTTCGGCGAGGCAAAATGTAGTGATGAAATAGTAGCGCGATGCAGGGCTACAGCGGCTGCCGCGAAGACCGCACGAAGTCGCGCAGCACCGTCACATTAGGGCCATAAGCGCCGATGCGCCCCGCGTCCACCGGCAACCCCAGCCGCTCCGCGAGATCCAGATCGACACCCGCATCATCCAGCTCCGACAAACTGAACCCCTGCGCCGGCAACACGCGATTTATGCCTGTTGGATACACCGGCCGCGGCGGCCGATGACGCTGCCACGGGCGGCGCGCCAGTTCATAAAACTGTTGCCAATCGCGTTTGTGCCAAGTCGTCATTCTGTCATCGACCGCTACTATCATTCGACGTCATTGCTGCCCGATTGGATGCAAAGCCAGCCCTTGAAGTTCGCTGTATTTTTGCCGCCGCGCCACCTTACTCCGCGGCCCGCCAGGAACGCCTAACGATATACGCGGCCACCCACGCTGCGAAACATTTCCTCGCCTGATGTATCAAACCCGTTACGGGGTTAATTGTCTCGCGCGTGTTGCTGCTTTGGACGCGTCCGTCTCGCCCTGGGGAATCGGGCCGAAGGGGCTTGCCTGTCCGGCGCAATGCATCCGTGCGCCACAACGTTCCCTGCAATGCGGCTCGCAGGCGGCTGTATACTAGGCGCATCCGCCTGCGATGGCCAGCGTGAATGATGCCTTCGTCGCACATTGTCGTTCACTACCACGAGCTGTGGCTCAAGGGCGGCAATCGCCGTTTCTTCCTCCACAAATTGCGAGAAGCGTTGCGCCGCGCGCTGGACGGCATCGCCATCAGCCGCATCTCCCGGCCTGCCGACCGCCTGATCGTCGAAATTGCCGACGCCACGCATGTGGAAGAGGGTCTGCAGCGCTTGACCCGCGTCAGCGGCATTTCACACCTGGCCGTCGCGCGCGTTTTGCGCCGCCCGTCCCTGGGTGACGATCCACTCCACGCCCTTTGCGATGCCGCCTGGCAAGAAATCTGCAACGAGCAGTTCGCCACCTTTGCCGTGCGCGCCCGCCGCAGTGACAAGGGCTTTCCACTGAACGCCATGGCTATTGAGCGCGAGGTCGGCGGCTATCTCTTTGACAAGCTGCAAGCAGAAGGCCGCCAGGTCCGCGTCGACCTGAAAGCGCCCGCGCTCACCTGCCGCATCGAAATCACCCGCGGGCCACTACTCGTCTACGCGCGCCGCATCCTCGGTCCAGGCGGCCTCCCGCCGAACACCGCAGGCCGCCTCGTGTGCTTGCTCTCCGGAGGATTCGACTCCGCCGTGGCCGCCTACAAAATGATGAAGCGCGGCGCGCATCTGAGTTTCGTGCATTTTTGGGGAGGCGGCGCCGCTCCGGGAGAATCCTCCATTCACGTCGCCCGCCAGCTCGTCGAGCGCCTGGTCCCCTGGCAATTCACCGCCAAGCTATATCTCGTCTCCTTCGAACCGCTGCAACGTGAAATCGCCGCGCAAACCCCCGAAGCTTTCCGCACGCTGCTCTATCGCCGCTTGATGCTGCGCGTCGCCGAGCGCATTGCCCAGCGCAGCGGCGGCAAAGGCGTGATCACCGGCGACAGCCTCGGCCAAGTAGCTTCGCAAACTTTGCAGAATTTGCAGGCTGTCGGCTCCATCGCGAAGTTGCCGCTTTATCGCCCACTCATCGGCGACGACAAGCTCGAAATCCAGGAAATCGCGCGCCGCATCGGCACGCACGACATTTCCGAGCAGCCCTTTCACGATTGCTGCCCCGTCTTCCAATCCAAATCCCCGGCGCTGTTCGCCACCGCCGATGCCCTGGACGCCGCCGAAGCCGCGCTCGACGTCGCCTCGCTCGTGGACCGCTCCATACGCACGCTCAGCGTCGAGCGCTATCGCTACACGCAAGGCAAATCCGAGCGTGTTGCGTCCAAGCACACCGCTACCGCTTAAGATTTCTTCGAGGAAGTCTTAGCAGCTGCCGGGAAGGCAGCCGCTTTGCCGCCCGGAGAGTGCTCTGCCTACCAGCGATTGCCGCGATCGCCTCGGTCACCGCCGCGATCGCCGCCGCGTCCGCCGCCACCACCGCGTCCGCCGCCACCGCCACCGCCACCGCCACGCCCGCCGCCGTATCCGCCGCGCCCGCCACCTCCGCCGCTGCGCTCTGCCTGAGGTCGTGCTTCGTTCACCACCAGGTTGCGCCCGCCGAAATTCTGCCCGTTCAAGGAATTCACCGCGCGATCCGCATCCTCGTCACTATTCACTTCCACGAAGGCGAAACCGCGCGACTGTCCCGTAAAACGGTCACGGATGAGATTGACGCCCGAAGGGGTTACACCGATCTGCGAAAACCACTCGTTGAGCTGTTCTTCCGTCGCGGAAAACGGAAGATTCCCAATATAGAGCTTCTTCACCTGCCTGCTCCTTCTGCCCGAAACCGAACAAGAGTCGCGGAGCGCGCCGAAGAGACGAGAGTCGTACACGAGCAGTCCGGGTAGCAGGGCCACCACGGCGCGAGACTGGCACTCCAGCGGTCAACAGCATCCTCTCGAAAATTTACCCTATTTGCAACGGGAAATAGGATGTCGGCCCGGGCGTCACCGTACGGCGCCGCCATTTGACACCGCACGCACTCCCTAACCCACGAAGCCCATTGGTGATACGATGCCCTCGCTCCCACCTTACCTAGGCCAACCTAGCAACCGCGTGAGGAGTTCGGTCGCTGCTCCATCGAGGTTTCATGCGCGGCACGATGATGGACTTTCCCCTGACCCTCCCCACGCTCCTCGAGCGTGCCGACAAGCTCTTCTCCCGTGTCGAAATCGTCTCCCGCCGCCCGGACCGCTCCATCCTCCGCACCTGCTACGGCAACTTCTACCGCCGCGCTCGCCGCCTGGCTTCTGCTCTCACCAAGCTCGGCCTTCGCCCCGGCGATCGCGTCGCCTCCATGATGTGGAACCACGCCGGCCACCTCGAAGCCTTCTTCGGCATTCCCTCCGCCGGCGGCATCCTGCACACGTTAAACCTGCGCCTCCATCCCCACGAAATTGCCGGCATCGCCAACCACGCCGGCGATCGCTTTCTCCTCATCGATGACGTTCTTCTGCCTACCTACGAAAAATTCCGTAATGACGCGCCCTTTGAGCATGTCATCGTCGTTCCCTACGGCTGCGGCGAAGTCCCCGAAGGCTTTCTGAACTACGAGCAACTCCTCGCCGAAGCTGATGATAATTTCCAATATCCCAAGCTCGACGAAAACGACGGCGCCGCCATGTGTTTCACCTCCGGCACCACCGGTTTCTCAAAAGGCGTCATCTATTCGCACCGCGCCATCGTCTTGCATTCCTTTGCCGAAGCCATGGCCGATTGCTTTGCCGTCAGCCATCACGACACCGTCCTTCCCGTCGCGCCCATGTTTCACGCCAACGCCTGGGGCCTCCCGTACACCTGCGTGATGACCGGCGCGCGTTTAATTTTGCCTGGACCCAACGTCGATGCGGAAAGCGTGCTCGATCTCATCGAGCAAGAACATGTCACCATCGCCTGTGGTGTCCCCACGGTCTGGCTGGGCGTGCTCTACGCCCTCGAGAAAAATCCCGGCCGATGGAAATTCCCCTCCCCCGTACGCATCGTGGTCGGCGGTACCGCCCCGCCCATCCGCCTCATGCGCGCCCTCGATAAACACAATCTCCAGATCATGCACCTCTGGGGCATGACGGAAACCACGCCCCTCGCCACCGTCGGCCGCCTGAAACGCCACATGCTCGACTGGACCGAAGACGACCGCTACCAAGTGCGCGGCAAACAGGGCTGGGCCGCTCCTTTTATCGAGTTGCGCGTCACGCGCCCCGACGGCCCGGAAGGAACAAACATCGAAGCCCCGCGCGACGGAGAAACCCCCGGTGAGCTCGAGGTGCGCGGCCCCTGGGTCGCCGCCAGCTACTACAAAGCGCCGGACCAGGCCCATCGCTGGACCGACGACGGCTGGTTCAAAACCGGCGACGTCGCCACCCTGGACGACGAAGGCTTCATCAAAATCGTTGACCGCGCAAAAGATCTCGTCAAATCCGGCGGCGAATGGATCAGTTCCGTCGACCTCGAAAACACCCTCATGGGCCATCCCGCCGTAAAAGAAGCCGCCGTAGTCGGCGTACCTCACCCGAAATGGCAAGAGCGCCCATTAGCCGCCGTAGTCCTGAAAGAAGGCGCCACCGCCACTCCCGAAGAACTCCGCGAATTCCTCGCCAAATCCTTCGCCAAATGGCAGCTCCCCGACGCCTTCGTCTTTCTCCCCGAAATCCCCCGCACCAGCGTCGGCAAATTCAAAAAAATAGCCCTCCGCGAACAATTCGCCAACTGGAACTGGGACACGTAGGGCCGCTGCGCGCTGCGCGCCAGCTTGCCGCAGTCTGCTTTCACAGCCAACAACCACCAGTTTCATGCGTTCGATAGGAAGCCCCCACCGGTTAGGTGCGGTAGCTGGCCCGCACCGGCTAGGTGCGATAGGACGCATTGATGCGCACGTACTCCGCCGTGAAGTCGCAGGTCCAGTAGCGCGCGCTGGCAGTGCCCGCGTGCAGGTGCATCACGATGGGCACATGGTCCGCTAACAGGCGGTTGCTGGCGGCGCGCTCGTTGAAATCGAGCGGCTGGCCGCGGCGCAGTACCGGAATCCCCGCCATGGTGATGTCCACGCGCGCGGGATCGAAAGGAACACCGGCCCGTCCGGCAGCGGCGAAAACGCGGCCCCAATTCGGATCGGCGCCCGCGAATGCAGTCTTCACCAGCGGCGACGTGGCCACGGTTTCCGCGATGCGCCGTGCGGCGGCTTCCGTCTTCGCGCCGCGCACTTCGATTTCGATCACTCGTTGCGCGCCTTCGCCGTCCGCAACAATTTGCAGAGCTAGCGAATGGCACACTGCTTCAAGCGCCGCCGTGAAATCGCGGTGCGCTTTGCTTCCGTTCTTGATCGCCGGTGCGCCTGCCGCGCCGTTGGCCAGCACCAGCAGCGCATCATTTGTCGACGTATCGCCGTCGATGCTCATCGAATTGAACGTTCGCGCGGTCACTTCCTTGAGTGTCCTTTGCAGCAGCGAAGGCGCAATGGCCGCGTCCGTGGTGACAAATGCCAGCATCGTCGCCATGTTCGGATGGATCATTCCCGCGCCTTTCGCGCAGCCCACCATGTGGATTCGTTTGCCGCCCATTTTGAAGGAAGCTGCCGCCGTTTTTGGACGCGTGTCCGTGGTGCAGATGGCCAGCGATACTTCCGCGAACGAACGCGCGGACGAGCGGCGATGCCGCGCGAGCAGCGGCACAGCGCGCAGAATTTTGTCCAGCGCCAGCGGCACCCCGATCACGCCCGTCGAGCAAACGAAAACTTCCTCCGGTTTGCAGCCCAGGCGCTTCGCGGTTTCCGCGACGGTGCGCACCGCAGCCGTGTGCCCCGCCGCGCCGGTGGCGCAATTCGCGTTGCCGGCATTCACCACCACCGCGCGCATGCGGCCTTTGGAAGCGCGCAAGTGCTCCTTGGAAATCAGCACGGGTGCGGCGACCACAAGATTTTGCGTGAAGAC
>CATPAM010000290.1 GCA_955651735.1 Candidatus Acidiferrales bacterium
ATTGATTCCGGGGCTGGCGCGAGAGGCGCGACAGGCTGGCGCGGAAATCTCTTTCGATACTCGCTTTCTCGGACTGTCGCCCAATGCCAATGGCATTCAAGTTGAGGTTGAATCCAGCGGACGGCGAGAAGAGTTGCACGCCACGAGCGTTGTGGGAGCGGACGGCGCGGCGAGCCGCGTAGCGCGAACGGCGGGCTGGGCGCCGATTGAAACGGTGCCGCTGGTGCAGGCGATTGTGCGCTTGCCGAAAGACTGCCCAGTGGATACGACGCGTGTCTGGTTCGTGCCGGACGACACGCCGTATTTCTACTGGCTGATTCCGGAATCGGCGGAGCGCGGTGCGCTGGGAGTAATCGGCGAGGATGGCCGCGATACCGCGCGATGCCTGGCGCAATTCCTGGAGAAGAAGGGAATCGAGGCGCTCGAATGGCAGGGCGCGCGAATCCCGGTGTACAAGCGTTGGGTGCCGGTGAGGCGGCGGGTGGGAAAAGGGAATGTGTACCTGGTCGGGGACGCCGCGGCGCAAGTGAAAGTATCCACGGTGGGAGGGATCGTTACCGGCTTTCGAGGGGCGCAGGCTGTTGCGCAGTCCATTTTACGAGGCGGGCGAGGCAGGGAACTGCTGGCCCTGCGGCGTGAACTAAGCACGCACTGGCTGCTGCGGCGCACGATGCATCATTTTCAGCAGGAAGACTACTCGCGCCTGGTGGACCTGCTCAACGCAGCCACGCGGGATACACTCAGCGAGATTACGCGCGACGAGTCGACGCGGCTGCTGTGGAACGTACTGCGGCGCCAGCCACAACTCGTGCTGCTGGGGTTGCGAGGGCTGCTGTTGGGCTGGAAAGGTGAGCGACGCTAGAGCCTGGCGTGCGGGGAATGTGTGCGAGCATAAAGAATTGGCGCCTGGAGGCCTAGATTGCGTCTTTCTGTAGTTGGATGTGGTTACGTCGGCCTGGTGACCGGCGCATGCCTCGCCGAAGCGGGGCATGAGGTCATTTGCACGGACATCGATGAGCAGCGAATCGCGCACCTCCAGGCGGGAGGCGTGCCGATTTATGAGCACCACCTGGACAAAATCCTGGAATCGGCGCGAAGTGCGGGCAAAATCTCGTACACCTTGAACGCCGGTGAAGCGATACGCGGCGGCGATGCCATCTTCATTTGCGTCGGCACACCGCCCAAGGAAAACGGCGAGGCGGACCTTACCGCAATCGACCACGTAGCGCGTCAGATTGCCACAGAGGCTCGAACTGCTAAGCTGGTGATCGAAAAGAGCACGGTGCCGGCGCGGACGGGACTGGAATTGCGGCGCGCGCTCACGGCCTACTCTCGCAACAGCGGCTTGGCGTTTCGCGTGGTGTCGAATCCGGAGTTCCTGCGCGAGGGGACAGCCGTTTCGGATTTCCTTCATCCTGACCGCATCGTGGTGGGCGTGGAGGACGAAGCTTCGGCGCGCGATATGCGGGAGATTTACCGGCCGATCCTGGAGCGCTCTTTTCGGTGTCCGGTGCACAACGGCACGTGTCCTCCGGGGAATGCGGTGAGCCTGCTCATCACCACGATCAACAGCGCGGAGCTCATCAAACATGCTTCCAATTCGTTTTTGGCGCTGAAGATCAGTTACGCCAACGTGATTGCCGATCTTTGCGAGAAAATCGGGGCGGACGTGGAAGAAGTGACGCATGCGATGGGATTGGACCCGCGCATCGGCGAGCAATTCCTGCGCGCCGGGCTGGGCTTTGGCGGTTTTTGCTTCCCCAAGGATTTGCAGGCGTTCGTTCACCTGGCCGGCACGGTGGGAGTGGATTTCGACATTTTAAAGGCGGCCGAGCGGGTCAACAAACAGCGCATCGAGCGCTTTTTCGAAAAGGTGCGCCGGGCTCTGTGGGTGGTCAAGGACAAACGCGTCGCGGTGCTCGGGCTGGCCTTCAAAGCGAATACCGACGACATCCGATTCTCGCCGGCGCTGGAAGTGGTGAAGGAACTGCTGCGGCAAGGAGCGCAGGTGCAAGCCACGGATCCGGAAGCGATTTCGAGAGCGCAAGCGTTGTTTCCCGCGGCCAGCTATCACGAAGATCCATACGATGCTTTGCGCGACGCGGAAGCGGCGCTGGTCTGCACGGAATGGGATATATTCCGGAACCTGGATTGGGAGCGCGCGGGGCAACTCATGGCGCGCCGGCTAGTGGTCGACGGTAGAAACCTCTATTCGCCGTCGCGGATGCGCGCCCTTGGATTTGAATACCATTCCTTCGGGCGCGAATAATTTCCAGCGATCCGCAGGAAAAGCGAAGCCATTACTAAACGCCGGCGCTTTGCTTGCTTGCAAAATATTCCTTGAAATAGTCCAGCGTGGTGCGCAAGCCCTCCTCCAGACCCACCTTTGGTTCCCAACCTAGAATGCGCTTGGCTTTGCTGATGTCCGGGCAGCGCTGCTTGGGGTCATCTTGCGGCAGAGGCTCGAAAATGATCTTAGGCGCATTTTCAAAATGGGTGCGAATGCGTTCCGCGAATTGGAGAATAGTGATTTCCTGCGGGTTGCCGATATTCACGGGCAAATGCTCATCGGATAACATCAAGCGGTAGATTCCTTCAATCAAATCGGAAACGTAACAGAAGCTGCGGGTCTGCTTGCCATCGCCGTAGACTGTGAGGGGCTTGCCGGTGAGAGCCTGGTGGACAAAGTTGGGAAGAGCGCGGCCGTCGTTGAGACGCATGCGGGGCCCGTAGGTATTGAAAATGCGCACAATGCGCGTGTCCACGCCGTGGTAGCGGTGATAGGCCATAGTCATGGCTTCGGCGTAGCGCTTGGCTTCGTCGTAGACGCCGCGAGGTCCGATCGGGTTCACATGACCCCAATACGTTTCCGGCTGCGGAGAAACCTGCGGGTCACCGTAGCATTCGCTGGTGGAAGCTAGGAAAAACTTAGCCTTCTTAGCGAGGGCGAGACCGAGCGCGTTGTGAGTACCCAGCGCGCCAACCTTGAGGGTTGGAATGGGCATTTTCAGATAATCAACGGGGCTGGCCGGGGAAGCGAAGTGCAGGACGTAAGCAACGGGGCCGGCAACGTCGATGTAGTTGGAGACATCCGCGCGCGTGATGCGGAAGCCGGAGTGCCTCTGTAGATGAGCGATGTTCGATTCCGCGCCGGTGACAATGTTGTCGAGGGCGACAACGTCCCATCCCTCCGCGATCAGGCGATCGCAGAGATGCGAACCCAGGAAACCCGCTCCACCGGTAACTACTGCACGCATCGATCCTCCCGAGAAATGCCAACTGGCAATGTTATCGCGGCGGGCGGTGATTGACCACACGGGTCGACCGCGATACCATGCGCGCTCTTGCTCATGCACAAAGCAGCGTAGACGCACGGCAGGTTCGGAAGCGGCCCCTGGCCCGGGCGATTCCTCTAACCTTGGCGGTGGGGGTAATCGCCCTCACTGCTGTCATTTTTCTTGGCGTGGGCCGGTGGCTGGCTGTCGAAGATCCGCTGGTCAAGGCCCAAGCGATTGTCGTCCTTAGCGGTCGAATCCCGATGGGGGCTAAGGAAGCGGCGCGCTTGTACCATGCCGCCTATGCACCGCAAGCTTGGCTGATGCGCGCTAATGAACCTGCCGCCTCACTCCAGGAAATGCATAGCGCATACCTCGGCGACGACTTTTTCAACTCGCGAGTTTTGATGCACGAAAGTGTGCCATCGAATGCAGTCCGGGTGCTGGAGCCGCCGATAGGCAATACGGCTGACGCCCTGAAGGTGCACCCGCGGCGGGTGCGCACGCTGTGGAGAGAGCTTGCGGGCGGGCGAGGGCGAGCGATCGTGCGTGCCGCTTCCACTGACCCATTTGCGCCGGACCATTGGTGGCGCGCGAGCGGCGATGCGCTGCACGTGCTGTGGGAAGTGCCGGGCCTAGTGAATGCATGGGCGCAGCTGCCTCTGCATCCTTCGCGCTGAGGGGCCAATCAGAAAAAGAAAAACCTCTTGCGCCGGGGCGAAATCATTTCATCGGGAACTTCCGGGACATGCGGAAGGTCGCGTCCCTCAAAGGCGGCCAGCGGGTTTTCGAGAAATAGGGCGCGCGCCTTCTCGTCGCCAAATTGCTTGCTTACCACATCATACGCGGCCTGTAAACGAAGCGGCCTGCGCTTGGTGTTGTGGGCATCGCTGGCGACGAAGTGCACGAACCCTTTCGCGATCCAGCATAGAGAATCCTCCTGCGCGCGCGGACCGAAGGTCCCGGTCAGCGAGCCGGCGGTTACCTGCACAAAGCAACTCAGCCGCGCCCATTTTGCCAATCGTTCCGGCTGGCGGCGGAGAATGGCGTTGCGCTCCGGGTGGGTGATTATGGGCCGCAGGCCATTGAGCAGCAAAGCGTGCAGGGTGTCGTCCATGGAGGGCGGAATGGAGATTTCGTTGAACTCGACAAGCAGGTAATCGTGCTGGTTGATGCAGAAACGAGAGGCGTCGGTCCGCAAAGCCTCGAGATTTTCCGGGCTGAGATGAAAGTCGCATCCGGTAGCCAGGTTCAGCCGGTCACCGATTTCGGTTTGCAGGCGCTCGCGCAGAGACTGAACACGCGCATAATCGAAAGGATAGTTGTTGCTGCAATGCGGCGTGGCGACGACGTGGGTGATGCCGTCGGAGATCGCCGATTCGGCCATGGCCAGAGACTCTTCGATGCCCTCGGGGCCGTCGTCGAGACCCGGCAAAATGTGGCAGTGCACATCCACCATGGGATTCGCAAACTCCTCGCAGTGCTAGCAACCGCGATATCTAAATCGCCCGCTGCGTCTGAGCAAACATGGATCCGCCGCTTGCGGAATGCCGATTGCGCCTGCAACTACCCCGCTGGAACGTTTGGGCGCGTGCCTACTATCTTGCTCCGTTTCGCCCGGCAATCGCAACGTTGGGGCGCTGCGGGAACAGCGTGGCTCGGTGTTTTTTTGCGCGCGACGCTAACCCTGTTATATTTGTTCGGCGTTCCAGCCGGCTTTGCGGTTTTGTGTATCCCGAAATAGTTTAGGAGTACAACGCGACTCATGCCAATTGACCAGAGACCTGAGTTTTTCAAGGGCGCCCACCTAAAGATCGCCGTCATCGGATGCGGATATGTCGGCTTGCCGCTGGCGCTGCGATTTGCGGAAGCCGGGCACAGAGTGACGGGATTCGACACCGACCCCAACAAAGTGAATATGCTGAATGCGGGGAGGTCGTATATCGAGCATATTCCGCGGACGAAGATCCAGCAGTTTGTCAACAGCCGACATTTTTCGGCGACGACGGATTTCGCGGCCTTGAAGCAAGCGGACGCCATCATCATTTGCGTGCCGACTCCCCTGGATGAGCGGCGTGAGCCGGACTTGAGTTACGTCCAGCAAACGGCCAGCTCGATTCAGCCACACTTGCAAAAGGGGCAGCTCGTGGTGCTGGAATCCACGACGTACCCAGGGACCACCGAAGAGTTGGTGCTGCCGATTCTAGAAAAGAGCGGGTTGCAATGCCCCATTGCGGCGGGACCGGAAAACGAGAATGTTGCGTGCGACTTCTGGCTGGCGTTTTCTCCGGAGCGCGAAGATCCGGGGAATAAGCAGTTTGGTTTGGCGCAGATCCCGAAGGTCGTCGGGGGCGTGAATCCGCCGAGTGGGCGCGCGGCGGTGTCGCTCTACGCGCAGGTTGTGGCGCGGGTTGTTCCGGTTAGCTCCACCCGTGCCGCGGAAATGACCAAGCTGCTGGAAAATATTTTTCGCTGCGTGAACATCGCGATGGTGAACGAGCTGAAGATGCTCAGCCTGCGCATGGGTATCGATATCTGGGAAGTGATCGATGCCGCGGCGACGAAGCCGTTCGGCTTCATGCCTTTTTATCCGGGGCCGGGACTTGGCGGGCACTGCATCCCGGTGGACCCGTTTTATCTTTCCTGGAAAGCGCGCGAGTATGACTTTTCGACGCGCTTCATCGAGCTTGCGGGCGAAGTGAACACCGCGATGCCGTATCACGTCGTTGACGCGATTGCTGCAGCGCTGAACAATCACAAGAAGAGTTTGAAGGGCGCGAGGATCTTGATTTTGGGAGTGGCTTACAAGAAGGACGTGGACGATTTGCGCGAGTCGCCGACGCTCAAGATCATGCAATTGCTGCAGCAGCGGGGCGCACAGCTCGATTACAACGATCCATATTTTCCGCAGCTCCACAAAATGCGGCACTACAATTACGAGCACATGAAGTCCGTGCCCTTGAGTCCGCAGGTGATTGGCGGCTATGACGCGGTGATTGTGGCCACGGATCACTCCGCCTATGATTACTCAGCGATTGTGGACGCCGCAAAGCTGGTGGTGGACACCCGCAACGCCACGCGCCGCGTGATGCGTCACCGAGACAAGATTGTGCTCTGCTAGGCGCAAATGAACGCGTCCACCGAAGAAATCCGCCGCCAGCTGGAGGAAAGTGCTCGCGTCAAGCAGGCTTTTCCCGATGTCTTGCTTCAAAGGATTCTGCAATTTGCGCAAAAATGCGCGGCGGCTTTGCGCGCTGGCGGCAAAGTCGTGTTCTTTGGCAACGGCGGCAGCGCCGCAGATGCGTTGCACCTCGCGGCAGAGCTGGTGGTGAAATTGCGAGACGACCGGCGCGGATTGGCGGCGCTGGCGTTGACCACCAATCCGTCGGTGCTGACTGCAGCGGGAAATGATTACGGGTTCGAGCAGATTTTCGCACGGCAGATCGAATCGCTTGTTTCGGCGCAGGATGTGTTGGTCGCTCTCTCCACCAGCGGTGAGAGCGCAAACATGGTGCGAGGAATCGAAGCAGGGCGCGGGCGGCGCGCTTTTCTGGTCGCGCTGACGGGTGAGTCGGGCGGAGCGCTGGCGAGCAAGGTGGACCTGCTGCTGAACGTTCCTTCGCGCGATTCCCAGCGCATTCAGGAAGCGCACATCACTATCGGGCACATCGCTTGCTCGCTGATCGAGCTGCTCGCTCTGCGGGAGTAACTGCGACTCTGCTTCCAGGTCTACTTCTATTTCGTTGTTATCAAGGCAGCCCGCGCGGTCGCGAACGGCATTACCGCTTCGAGCAGTATCGGGGTCCGCGCAGCGTCGTTGGCAAGGTACAGCGCGAAATGGGCGTCCTTCAATTCCGCTCCCGCGTCGAACACGCGAATTTCGATCTTGGAAGCGGAGAAGCTGCCCGCCGGCACCGTAATATTTTGCGCCAGGCCGTCGAGCCGCGCGCTAACCTCGTACAATTTGTGGCCGTCATAGACCGGGCCGCGCACTTCGTGAGTCTTCGCCCAATCCACGGTGCGCAAATATTGCATCAGCCCCAGGGGGTCGCGGGTTCCCGGCAGGACTCGAGTCTGCGTCACGTTTGCCGTGGCGCGCTCCGCGCCGGTCGTCGTCATACGTTGGATGGATTCCTGTTTCTCTCCCCGCTCGTCTAAATGCATTTCATATTGCAGGCACGAGAGATTGGCTGCATCGCTGTAGGAATCAAACTGATCGTCGAGCTCGAAGATCATGCGCAGAGGATTCTCGGTACGCGCGAAGGCTTGCAAATGCCAGGCATTCTTTCCGAAGAAGTTGCGGCGGTCGACAATTTGCAGGCGCAGGGGCTCTCGCCGAACGATATCGAGATCATTC
>CATPAM010000291.1 GCA_955651735.1 Candidatus Acidiferrales bacterium
GCACCCAAGAAGTCTTATTCACCCCGCTAGACCGCGCCGTCCTAGAAAAGCTGCGCTCCGCCGACTTAGACCAACTAAAGCCCCTCGAGGCCCTAAATCTGTTAGCCCACCTAAAAAAGCAAATCTCGTGACTCGTGGGACAGCCATTTCTGGCTGTCGCACCCCTCCGCGAACCTCGGCGACCTGTGCGTTATCTTTCCCTCCGTTGCCTCTTTCCTCTCTCCTCCCTTTTCTTCTCTGTGCTCTCCGTGCCCTCTGTGGTGAAATCTTCTTTCTAGCGCAAACATGCCTGCCAATCCCTCACTCGTGCTAGCCCGAACGTTCGCCGCCGTGGCACAGCCAATCTTGGCTGTGCGTCCGAGGCTCGTGCTATGACGCGGAACTCTATGCTCGTCCTCGGCATAATGTCCGGCACTTCCGCCGACGCCATTGATGTCGCCCTCGCACGCATCTCCGGCGCGGCGCCTCACTTAAAGGCGAAACTCCTGAAGCACACCTCCATCAAATTCCCGTCACCCCTGCGCAAGGAAATTCTCCGCGTAGCCGAGCAGCAAGCCATCTCTGCGGGAGGTCTCAGTCAACTCAATTTTCGTCTGGGAGAAGCAATCGCCGAAGCCGCCCTTACAGCCTGTCGCCGTTTCCGCATCGCACCGAAAAAAATCGCGCTAATTGGCTCGCACGGCCAAACCATCTTCCACGAAGGCCGCCCAGTCCCGTACCTCGGCCGCGCGACTGCCTCCACGCTGCAAATCGGCGAGCCGAGCATCCTCGCCACGCGCACTGGCATCACCACTGTCGCCGACTTTCGCCCGGCCGACATCGCCCAAGGCGGCCAAGGCGCCCCGCTCGTTCCCTATGCCGACTATCTTCTCTACCGCCACGAAAAATTTGGCCGCCTATCGCTGAATCTCGGCGGCATCGCAAACATCACCGTAATCCCTGCAGGCGCCAAGCCCGGGCAAATCCTCGCCTTCGACACCGGCCCCGCCAACATGCTAATCGACGCCCTGGTCGCGCATTTCACGCACAACCGTCAGCGTTACGACAAAGATGCCTGCCTGGCCCAGCAAGGCCGCGCCAATCCCGCGCTACTCAACGAACTAATGCGCGATCCGTACCTGAAGCTCGCGCCACCAAAATCCACCGGCCGCGAATATTACGGCCGCACCTATCTCCATAAGCTTCTAGCCGCAGGCCGCCACCACAAAGCCAAACCTAACGACCTCATCCGCGCCGCAACAATCTTCACCGCCCTCTCGGTTGTCGACGCACTCAACCGCTTCGTCCTCCCCAAAACCGAAATCCACCAACTAATCGTTTCCGGCGGCGGCGCCCAAAATCCGCTAATCTTCGGTCAAATTTCCGCGGCCTTGCCGCGAATCCAAATCGTCCCGTCCTCAGAACTCGGTGTACCCGAAGATGCGAAGGAGGCCTTCGCCTTCGCTCTATTGGCTTACGAAACGTTTCACCAGCGCCCGAGCAACGTACCGTCCGCCACCGGCGCACGCCGCCTCGCCATTCTTGGTAAAATTTCTTATGCCCCACCGCACTAACTCTCGGTGGCCTCTGTGCTCCGCTCTCCGTGTCCTCTGTGTTAGATCTTTTTCCTCGCTTCTAGTCCTAGCCACAGCTATGTCGCTGGCCAGCTGTTCACGTCAAGCCGCACAGGATCCTTATTCCCTCACCTTCCTAATCGAATCCAACCCCGCCAACCTCGACCCCCGCTTCGCCACCGACGCGCAATCCCAACACATCGACGGTCTCCTCTTCTCCTCCCTACTCGAGCGCGACGAGCAAATGAACCTGCACGGCGACTTAGCCGAATCCTGGAACCTTCCCGATCCTCTGACTTACGTATTCCATTTGCGCACAGGCGTCCGTTTCCACGATGGCCGCCCGCTCACCTCCGCCGACGTCAAGGCTACCTTCGACTACATCCTCAATCCCGCCAATCGCTCGCCCAAGCGCGGCGCCTTCCGCATGGTCACCTCCATCGAAGCTCCCGATCCCGCGACTATCATCTTCCATCTCAATGCGCCTTTCGCCTCCTTCACAACAAGTCTCGTTCGGCCGGCGGTCGGCATTGTGCCGCGCGACGCCGGCATCGATTTCTCCCGCCACCCCATCGGCTCGGGGCCCTTTCGCTTTGTCAGCCAGTCCCAAGACGACGAAGTCGCCCTCGAGCGCAATCCCGATTATTTCCGGGGAGCCCCGCAACTCGCCCGCGTCCGTTTCCGCGTAGTTCCCGACGCCATCGTCCGCGCCCTCGAGCTGCGTAAAGGCTCCGCCGACCTCGAGATGAGCTCGCTCAATCCCGACATCATCCCGGTCCTCGCCAAGCAGCCCATTCTCGCCATCACCGAACGCCCCGGCAGCAACCTCGCCTACCTCGGCTTCAACATCGAAGATCCCACGCTCGCTCGCCGCGAACTCCGCCAAGCCCTCGCGTACGCCACCGACCGCGAAGCCCTCATCCGCTATCTCCTTCACAATCAAGCGCAAGCGGCCAACGGCATCCTGCCTCCAACCCATTGGGCCTACGAACCCAACGTCACCCAATACGCGCTCGATCTCCCCCGCGCGGAGAAACTTCTCGACACCGCCGGGTTCCTGCGCCAAGCCAACGGCGTCCGCCTCCAACTGACCCTGAAAACCTCCACCGAAGAGCAAGCCCGCCTCATCGGCGCCGCCCTTCAGGACCAGTGGCGACGAGCCGGTGTTGAGCTCGAACTTCGCCCCCTCGAAATCGCCACGCTCTTCTCCGACGTCGCCAAAGGAAACTTCCAACTGACCTATCTCCGCTGGGTCGGCGCCAATAACGACCCTGATTTCTTCGAGTTCGCCTTCTCCAGCAAGCGCTTCCCGCCGGACGGCGCCAACCGCGGACACTACCGCGACCCGCGCATCGACGCGCTCACTGACCAAATCCGTACCGAAATGGACCGCGAAAAAAGGAAGGCCCTCTGCAGCGAAGCCCAGAAAATCCTGGCCGACGATCTCCCCTATCTCCCGCTCTGGTTCGCCGACGTAGTATCCGTCCATCGCCGCGCTCTTGGCGACTTGGCGTTGTCGCCTACTGCTGACTTCGACTTCCTAGCCACTCTACGGCCCCCGACTGCAGGGGCCGTAGCCCACTGATTCTCCGGTACATATAAACCTATTGACAACGCGGTACGAAGTGGTATACTCACAATTGTAAGGACGTGCGTTCCCATGCCTCCGAATGGAGGCATTTTTGTTTTGCACGCTGTGCAGGCTGCATTTTAACTGTGGGACAGCCAATTGGCTGTCCTGGCATGCAGTTAGCCCCTTAAGTCCTTAGCTCCTAGCTACTTGCAGCATCCAGTCCACTAAGTCCTGTAGGATCCGCACTTACGCAAAGCGCGCCTGTAACCCCTTAGAATACTCACTTACAGAAAATACCAGAGGAGGGTTACCTACTGCAGAGCCTTTTCGATCTCGGCGACGGGGATCGCCCCTTCGCGCAAGACCTTCCACTCTTCGCCTCGCAGCTCAACGATCGTGGACGGCAATGACGCTCCCGTGTCGCCTCCGTCCAGCACTAGCGGCAAACGGTTCCCCAACTGCTTCATTACCTGGTCCGCGCCGGAGCATGACGGAAATCCCGAGACATTCGCGCTTGTGCCGGTAATCGGCCCCTCAAACTCGTCAATCAACTGGTCCACCACCGCGCTCTTTGGCCAGCGCAGCTCCACTTTGCCGGTGTTGGCTGTGACTTTCAGCGGAACGCGGTTGGAAGCATCCATCACCAGCGTCAGACCACCGGGCCAGAACACCTCCGCCAGCCGCAAAAATTTCTCCGGAGGAGTCTTCACTCCGGTCAGCTCTCCCTCGCGGTCGCGCACCAGCATTAGTGCCTGCTCCAGGCAATTTACCAAGATCGGCAGCGCTCTGGTCTCCGGTCTTCCCTTAACGCGGTAAATTTCATCAACCGCCGCCAAATTGAAGGGGTCCGCCGCCAGTCCGTAGAATGTGTCGGTGGGAATGGCAACCACGTGGCCGCGGGTCAAAAAATGCGCCGCATAACGCAGCACCTCAGCCTGTGGCGATTGCGCGTCAACGCGCAGCAGTTCGGCGGGCAACTTGATTGGCCTTTGCGAAGCCTTAACGTGATTCCGCAGCGCGCAGCGCGCGGCTTTCCGCAGGACGCTACCACACCCCCCAAGCCCACGCAATAAACACTTGCCACGAAGCGACTTGGCGTGCGAACGGGGTATATGGTGTGCGGCGGTCTTGTTTATCCTGAGCCTCGAAGGGCCGCCGCTTTCACAAACAACAGTGCTTGCTGCCCACGAACTGCGCGAGTAAACGCCTAGGCGGAACCTCCCAAGGGTGGCGCATGGAAATTCCGCTGGGCACAAACCCGTGAAATTAGCGCCAAAGCCGCTAAATTTGCTACGCTGCCTCTGCCATGGCGACCCCGAGCAAAGCCGCCCGTGCCGCGCGAACGCCCGCCGCCCCGGCC
>CATPAM010000292.1 GCA_955651735.1 Candidatus Acidiferrales bacterium
CGCCTACAACGTCAGCGGCGAATACGCCATGGTAAAAGCCGCCGCAGCCAATGGCTGGCTGGACGAAAAGCGCGTCGTCCTTGAAATCCTGACCAGCATCCAGCGCGCCGGCGCCTCCATCCTCCTCACCTACCACGCCAAGCAAGCCGCCCGCTGGCTCGCCCACTGCTAACCCGACTCAGACCTTCGCGCCCATGAATGTCATCCCGAGCGTAGCGAGAGACCTGCTTTTCCACTTCTCCTCGCCTTACATTTCTTCGGTACTGCGGGCTCATGCTATCTTCAATACCAACCCATGAGCGCAACCCGACCAACCCTGCACCGCGACCGCCGCCGCTCTCGCGAAATCTTCGATCGCGCCACAAAGCTCCTCGTCGGCGGCGTCAACAGCCCCGTGCGCGCTTTCCGCTCCGTGGGCGGCGATCCGCTAATCATCGAGCGTGGCGAAGCCCAATACCTCTACGACGCCGACGGCAACCAACTCCTCGATTATGTCTGTTCCTGGGGCGCGATCCTCTTGGGCCACGCGAATCCCGCCATCAGCGCGGCCATCGCCGAGCAAGCCAAACGCGGCACCAGTTTCGGAGTCACCACGGAACTCGAGCTGGAACTTGCTACGCTGATTACGCGAACCATTCCCTTCATCGAAAAAATCCGCTTCGTCTCCAGCGGCACCGAGGCGACCATGAGCGCGGTGCGTCTCGCGCGCGGCGTCACCAAGCGCGATTTCATCTTGAAATTTGAAGGCTGTTACCACGGACACGCCGACAGTTTTCTCTCGCAAGCCGGCTCCGGCCTCGCCACCCTCGGCATTGCCGAATGCCCCGGCGTCCCTCAAGCACTCGCGGAGCTGACGCTCAACGTTCCTTACAACGACCTGAACGCCGTTGAGCGAATCTTCGCGAAGCACAAAAATAAAATCGCTGCCGTAATCGTTGAACCCATCGCCGCCAACATGGGCGTTGTTCCGCCCGCGCCCAATTTTCTTTCCGGGCTTCGCGACATCACAAGAAAGAATGGCGCGCTGCTCATCGTCGACGAAGTCATCACCGGCTTTCGCCTGCACAACGGCGCCGCGCAGCAACTTCTTGGAGTCGAAGCCGATCTCACCACACTCGGCAAAATTATTGGCGGAGGACTTCCTGTCGCGGCCTACGGCGGCCGCGCCGATCTCATGAACAATATCGCGCCGCTCGGCCCGGTCTATCAGGCCGGCACGCTCGCCGGCAATCCGCTGGCCATGAGCGCGGGCGTCGCTACCTTAAAACAGTTGACTGCGCCGGGTTTGTACGAGAGCGTCAACGAAAACGCCGAGCGGCTCGTCACCGGCTTGCGCAAAGCAATCGCAGAAACTCACGTTGCAGCGCAAGTGAATTCCAGCCACTCGCTGGGCACGATATTTTTCACCGATTCTCCCGTTTGCGATTATGCCGGAGCGAAACGCTCCGACACCAAACGCTACGCGCGCTTTTTCCGCGAGATGCTCGACCGCGGAATCTTTCTCGCACCATCGCAATTCGAGGCCGCCTTCGTCTCCGCAGCCCACACCGCCGAAGACATTCATCGCACCATTTCCGCCGCCCTCGACTCCCTCAAACTCATCGCCGCGGAGTCCACCTGGTAACGTAATGTGCGTCTACCCGTAGCGGCCGCCGATCGTGGCGGGCACTTTTTGTGGATGACGGCGCGAACGCTGCATGTTGGCTGCATCACTCAGTGCAAAAACAATCCGGTCAGCGCCATCGCTACGCCGAGCGCCCCCACGAACATTCCGGCGAGCCAGAATGCGCGCCGCTTGGTCAACAGCGTGATCGAGCAAATCACCAATCCCACTTCCAGCAGGGCCTCGCCGCCGTCAAAACGATCCGCGCGCCTGCTTATCAGGTCGCGCTCTTTCTCCAACTCTTTCGCTTTGTCGCCGATGTCATCCTTATCGCTCTCGTAGCGCTCCACTTCCTTCATGTATTTCTCGCGCACCGCCGCGGTCTTCTCTTTGTCCTGCGGCGCCAGCGCGCCGAGCACGTCCGCGATGCCTTGCATTTCGTGCAGGCGGATATTTTTCGCCTGGTAGTAGGCCCATTGATCCGAGGCCTGCGATTGCCGCAGCAACTCGTCCGTGTGCGCGCGATGGCTCAGCAGGGCCGCGCCGGCGACCAGCACGGCAAGAATCGAAATCGTAAGCGAAACCGGCAGCGTATATCGATACTCTTCATGAATTTCGCGGCCTTCCGGCAGTTCCACGCCATCTTCCATCTTTGTGCGGTCCCCTCTTTTCTTAAAGTCAACTGTGCATACTCTTACGCCGTCGCCGGCGGCTGCAGTTTGCGCAACCGCGCCAGTTCTTCCGTCAGCGCGTCAAATTTCTTCAACAACTCTTGGTGGCGAATATCCTCGGTGTCCGGCTTCCTGGCAGTGAAACTCAACGTTCCTCCCGGCTCCAGGACGCACTGGCGAACCTCCGAAAGCGAATCAAATCCCTGTTTGCGCGCCGCAGCCACAAGCTCTTCCTTTGTAATTAATTCTTTCTTGAGTTTGTATTCGTGGATTTTTCCATCTTCAATCAGAACATCGGCTCTGCCTTCGACAATTTGTTCAATCTTGCGGTGATCGTACAGAAATCGCACGACGAGATAATTGATGGCGAGGAGGGAAGTCGCGCCAATGATTCCGCCGGTCACGCTGTTGTCGTCACCGATGATGGCGTTCTGCACCGTGTTGGATAGCGTCAAGAGCACAATCAGGTCAAAGGGATTGAGCTGCGCGAGTTCGCGTTTGCCGGACAGGCGCAGACCGACAATCAGAAAGATGTAGACAATGACCGGCCGGAGAATTTTCTCCAAAATCGGCAGGCCGAGAACGAACATATCCTTCCAAATTCCGTGCATCGCGAGCGCACCTCCAGCGAGAGGGTATCACGTAATCTTGGGGTGCCTGCGATGCCAGTCGGTGTGCAGTTGGTAGATGCGCGCGGCCTGAATCACGGCGACGTCATCCCCGGCGCGGGCCATGAATTGCAGGCCCACAGGAAGATTCTTTTCCGTGAAGCCGCAGGGAACGGAGAGCGCGGGAAGCCCGCACAGATTTCCGATGCCGCCCAGCGGATCAGCGTAAGAGAGTCCGGTCTCGAGATTCAAGTCCAGCGGCGTGGCAGCGACCGGTTGCGTTACGGTGACCAGCAAATCAAACGAATCGAACAATGCCTCCATTTTCTTCTGCAAAATCTCGCGGAGGCGCTGCGCTTGCAAATAGTCCGCTCCCGAGTATTGCTCGTTTATGTAGCCGGCGATCTGTCCCAGCGGGTCGGCCAATTCGCTCACGCGCCCGGAACGAATCAACGTGCGATGCGAAGAGGCGCCTTCGACGGCGACGATGATGTTTCC
>CATPAM010000293.1 GCA_955651735.1 Candidatus Acidiferrales bacterium
CTCGCGAGGAATCTCGTGCCCTGGTAGAAACGATAAAGAAGGAGACAGCGGCCGCTAATCGTGGCCTGGTTATTTACATCTCCATGGCCTTCGGCAATCCTTATGATGAGCCCTGGGGGCCGGAGATTGTGCAGGACACTCTGGATTGGCTGAAAGACACTCGTGTGCGCACGGTTTCGCTGGCTGACACCGTGGGCACGGCCTCCCCGGAACTGCTGGGCGATCTATTCCGCCAAGTGAAGGACCACGTAGCGGGAATCGAACTCGGCGTTCATCTGCACAGCCGGCCGGAGAACGCGGAAGCGAAAATCCTTGCCGCGTACGAAGCAGGATGCCGGCGCTTTGACAGCGCGTTGACAGGGCTTGGCGGCTGTCCCTTTGCGGGAGACAATCTAGTGGGGAACATCGCCACGGAGCAGGTGTTTGCGGCTTTGCGCAAAGCGGGCGCCGATCCGGGCATAGACAACGCGCGGCTCACCAAGGTCCTGGCCATGACCAGCGAGATTCGCGCCAAATACGCGCACTTAGCAGTTTTGAATTAGCGAGGCTTCTGTCATGCACTCTACACTGATTCTTGAATTCAGCGGTGAAATCGCCAAGATCACGCTGAACCGTCCCGAAAAACGCAACGCCATCAACACGCAAATGATTGCCGAGCTGCAAACGGCGCTGGACACCATCGAAAAAAGCCACTCCCGCGTGGCGATCGTCACCGGAGCAGGCACCTCGTTTTGTGCCGGTATGGACCTGGACATGCTCGCCGCCATCGCAAAACAGTCTCCCGCTGAAAACCAGGAGGACTCGCGGCGCATCGCCAAAATGCTGCGACGCCTGTGGAGTTTTCCGCGGCCGATGATCGCAGCCGTGAACGGGCCCGCCTACGCGGGCGGCTGCGGTATCGCGACACTTTGTGATTTCACCCTGGCGACACCCGACGCGAAGTTCGGCTACACGGAAGTGAAAATTGGATTCCTGCCCGCCATCGTTTCCGTTTTTCTCACGCGGCAGATTGGCGACAAGCGCTCGCGCGATCTTCTGCTGACCGGACGAATCATCGAAGCTGCGGAGGCAAAAGAATTTGGCATGGTGACGGAACTGGTTCCTGCCGAGCGATTGCAACAGCGTGCTTTCGAGCTCGCGAACGACCTAATCGCCGCAAGTCCGAGCAGCCTAACGCGCGCGAAACAACTGTTAACCTCGGCAGCCGCAGCCGGCGTGGATCACGACTTGGAGCGCGCCATTCTGGAAAACGCGCGTATTCGCTGCACGCCTGACTTCAAGGAAGGTGTGGCGTCGTTCCTGGAGAAGCGCAAGCCGGTCTGGCACAGCAAGCCGGAATAATTCATCTCATGCAAACCTTCGAGCATCACGACACCACCGTACGAGTGCGTTACGCGGAGACGGACCAGATGGGCGTGGTTTACCACGCGAATTACCTGATTTGGTTTGAGGTGGGTCGCGTGGAGCTGATGCGCGCACTGGGCATCGAATACAAGTGTATGGAAATCGAAGACGATTGCCATATCGTCGTCGCCGATGTCCGCTGCCGCTACCATTCCTCGGCGCGCTACGACGAAGTGATACGCGTGCGCACACGCATTGCGGAGTCACGAAACCGCACTATTCGATTTTCGTATGAAGTCTTTCGCGACACCGATCGAAAGTTGCTTGCGGTCGGCGAGACGCTGCACGTGATTTGCGGCAGCAACGGCAAGCCCAAGCTTTTGCCGGAAAAATATCGGGCCATTCTGGGGACGGCGTCGCCAGCAGCAAGCCCAATTCGGAGCAATTCATGACCATTGCCCTGAGCGGCAACGACCTCACGTTCGAGCAGCTGTACGGCGTGGCGTTGCGTGGCGAAAAAGTGACGCTCACGCCGGATTCTGTCGAGCGCATGAAGGAGTCGCGTGCGATGGTCGATCGCGTGGTGGCTTCGGGCGCGACGGCGTACGGAATTAACACCGGGTTCGGCAAGCTCGCCTCCGTGCGCATTTCCAGCGAGCAGGTGCGCCAGCTTCAGGTCAATCTCGTGCGCTCGCACGCTTCGGGCGTCGGCCCGCCGCTGACCGAGGCGGAGACGCGTGCGATGATTCTGCTACGCGCCAATGCGCTGGCCAAAGGCTTGAGTGGTATTCGCCCTGTAGTGGTGGATACGCTTTGCGCCATGCTGAATGCGGGAGTGCATCCGGTGATTCCCTCGCAAGGCTCCGTAGGCGCGTCGGGAGATTTGGCGCCGTTGGCGCATCTCGCGCATGTCGCGATTGGCGAGGGGCGCGCCGTCTACCGCGGTGAAGCGCTGGACGGAGCGGAAGCCATGCGCCGCGCCGGCGTCACACCGGTCGCACTGGAAGCGAAAGAAGGATTGTCGTTGCTCAACGGCACGCAAGCGATGCTAGCTCTGCTGAGCCTCGCTCTCCGAGACGCCGACGTGCTGGTGGACACCGCGGACGTTGCCGCGGCACTGTCGCTCGACGCGCTACGCGGAAGTCCCGGAGCATTCGATGCCCGCATCATGCACGCACGGCCCTACGCCGGCGCCGCGATGACCGCGCGCAACCTCGCGCATTTGAACGAAGGCAGCCAGATTCGTGAATCCCACCGCCCCGCGGAAAAAGATGCGCGCGTGCAGGATGCCTACAGCTTGCGGTGCACGCCGCAGGTGCATGGCGCGGTGCGCGATTCCCTGGCGCAAGCGCGCGAGATGGCGGCGGTGGACCTGAACAGCGCCACCGACAATCCGCTCGTATTCGTCGGCGACGGCAGCGGCGACATCATCAGCGGCGGAAATTTTCACGGTCAGCCGCTGGCGATGGCCGCCGATCAAGTCGCCATCGCGATCGCCACGCTCGGCGGAATTTCCGAGCGGCGCATCGAGCAGATGACCAATCCGCTGACCAGCATGCTGCCCGCGTTTTTGACGCCGGAGCCGGGAATCAACTCCGGGTTCATGATCGCGCAAGTAACCGCAGCGGCGCTCACCAGCGAGAACAAAGCACTGGCCGTCCCGCATTCCGTGGATTCAATTTCAACTTCCGGCAACCAGGAAGATTATGTCTCGATGGGCATGAGCGGCGCGCGCCGCCTCGACCGCATGCTGCAGAACCTGCGC
>CATPAM010000294.1 GCA_955651735.1 Candidatus Acidiferrales bacterium
CCGACGGGGACGCTGCTGCAGATTGCCGAGATCGAGAAGATTTTGCGGGCCGCGAGCAACACCGCGGTCGTGATGGACGAAGCCTACGAAGAATTTTCGGGAGTAACACTCGTCCCGTACATCGGGAAGTATGCAAACCTGTTCATCGCGCGGACGTTCTCGAAGGCCGCGGGGCTTGCCGCTTTGCGGCTTGGTGCAGTCATGGCTGACGCCGGGTCGCTGTCTTACCTGCGGCGCGCGATGCCGCCTTTTCCGGTGAATCTGGCCGCCCTGGTGGCGGCGCAAGCCGCGGTCCGCGATGGCCGCACGATCCGCGGCTACGTGCGCGAAATTCGTCGCCTTCGCGCATGGTTTGAAAAAGAACTGCATGGTTTGGGCGTCAAGACGTTCCCCAGCGCCGGAAATTTCTTGCTGGCCAATTTCGGCTCGGGTGGCCCACGATTGTTTCAACGCCTCGAACGCGAGGGAATTCTGCTGCGCGAGCGCACCAAGGAAATCGGACCGGGGTTCGTGCGCATCACCATCGGCACGCAAGCGGAAATGAAATTGTTGCTCAAGAAAATAAAGCGGCTGGGGTTTTAGCGCAGATACGCGTCGGTGACGTACTGCTGCACCATTCGTTGCGTATTGAAAAACGATCCGTTGATGGCAATGGCGTGTTGCATGACCGTCAAATAGCGTGTCCGTTCTTTGTAGTACATCGGCAAAATTATATTCTCCAGCTTGGCATACAGCGATTGCGCCTCGCTGGTATTATCCGTAGCGATCAGGACGGACCCTGGCAGCCGGGGCTCGCCGATGGACCAGCCGGTGATGCCTTCGATGTGCCCTTCCACCCACCATCCGTCCAAAATACTCAAGCTGGGCACGCCGTTCAGCGCCGCCTTCATTCCGCTCGTTCCGGAAGCTTCCAGCGGGTACTGCGGCGTGTTCAGCCACAAATCCACGCCGGAAGTGATTTGCCCGCCGACCTCCATGTCGTAATTGTCCAGAAAAACGATGGGCACAGCTTTGCGCAGGGCTTTCTTGGCCAGATAAATTCTGCGGATGATGTCCTTGCCGCCGCCGTCGTGCGGATGGGCTTTGCCGGCATACACGATCTGAAATTTTCCAGCGCTCTTGGCGATCTGTCGCAGGCGGTCCAGATCGGAAAGAATCAAGTCCGCGCGTTTGTATCCCGTGGCGCGGCGAGCAAAGCCGATGGTGATCGCTTCGTGATCGAGTGCCAAGCCCGTTTTCTTACGCACGGTTTCAAAAAGCTCGTGTTTCGCAAGCAAATGCGAGGACCAGACCTCTTCCGGCGGCAGTCCCAACGCACTGCGCAGACTGTAATTGTCCTCGCGCCAGGACGGAATGCAGCGGTCAAACAGCTCCTGGAACGCAGGTGAAGCCCAGGTAGCAGCGTGGACGCCGTTGGTAATCGCCTCGATGGGCACTTGCGGAAACATCTTGCGCGACGTTTCTCCGTGGAGCTTGGCGACGCCGTTGACGTAGGTGCTGACGCTCAGAGCCAGGGAGGTCATGTTCAGGGAGGCTCCCGCTCGCGCGGCTTCCTGCATATCGGGGTAATCACGTTCCGCTTGCAGCGCGCGCTTCACGAGGTCGGCCGAGGAAGCATCCTTCAGGTCGAAAAAACCATTCTGGTCCGGGAAAACTCGGGTCAGATATTCCATCGGGAAGCGATCATGCCCTGCTGGCACGGGCGTGTGCGTTGTGAAAACGCACTTGCCGCGGACTTTCTCAATGTCTTCGCCGCGAATCGATGTCCGCCCCGCTTTTTCCGCCTCTTCGCCCAGGAGCTCCAGGGAGAGCAGCGCCGCGTGCCCTTCGTTCATGTGATAGCGCGTCAGCTCGTTATAACCAAGCGCACGCAGGATGCGTACCCCGCCGATGCCCAGGAGCACTTCTTGGCAGAGCCGGTAGTAGGCATCGCCGCCGTATAAGCTCCCGGTCAGATTGCGGTCGCGCTCCGCGTTGCTTGGCAAATCGGCGTCCAGAAAATAAACGGGCACCTCAAAGCCGCGCACCCCCTTCACCGTATAGCGCCAGGCGCGCAACTCGATGCGCCGATTCTCCAGCGGGACGGTTACGCGCGCATCTTCTTCGCTGAGAAAATCGTCGACGCGCCATTCGACGGGTTCCTCTGTCTGCGAGCCGTCCTCCGCCAGGCGCTGCGAAAAATATCCCTTTCGATAAAGAAGAGACACCGCCACCATCGGCAGGCGAACGTCCGCGGCTGCTCGAATCGTATCGCCGGCCAGGACGCCCAGGCCCCCGCTGTAGCTGGGCATGGCGTTCTCCAGCGCGATCTCCATGGAAAAATAGGCGACAAATCGTTTGCCTGAATTGAACTGCGTCCCCATCTTCCTCGACACTCCGCGGACTTCCGTATCACTCGTAGTAACCAAAAAATCGCACCCCATAGAACTACATATTGTCGAGGAGAACCGTCAGGCACGCAAGCGATTGGAAACGAGTGTTGCTATCCCGAGTTGGACCAAATGCGGCCCACTTTCGCACGCGCGGATTGGGCGTGGCCCACTCTACTGCGGGCTTGAATCTGTTAGACTGTGCCCGCTTTGTCGCATAGCACACGAAGACGCTTTCTTGCCCAGTCCGCCCTGGCCGCGGCAGGGGCTTCGCTGTGCCCGCGCCTCGCCTTTTCCGTCGACGCCGCTCCCCATGTGCAGTTCCCTACGGACGCGCGGGAGCGAGTCGCCATCGCCTCGTACCCGTTCCGCGACTTCATTTCGGCTCCGCGTGACGCAGCCGCGCCGCAGAATTTGGATCTGAAGGACTTCGCGGCTCACTGCGGCGAGAAATTCAATATCCGCAAGGTTGAGCCGTGGAATCGGCACTTCCACTCAACGGATGCCAAGTACCTGGAAGAATTTCGCGGTTCAGTAGAAAAAGCGCGCGGCGCGGTTGTGAACATCGCGGTTGACGGCGACCACAGCTCGTACGCCGCGGATGCTTCGGAACGCGATCAGGCCGTGGCCTTCAGCAAGAAATGGATCGACGTGGCAGTGGCGATTGGCTCGCCGAGCGTGCGCACGAACATAACGGAAGCGAAGGATTCCAAGCCAGACCTGGACCGCGCTGCGGACAGCCTCAAGCGCGTGGCCGAATATGCGGCTGCCAAGAACATCGTCGTGCACCTGGAGAACGACAACCCCGTCGCGGAAGATCCTTTCTTTCTGGTGCAGTTGATTGAAAAGGTCAACACCCCGTGGCTGCACTCCAATCCTGATTTTTGCAATACCCTGGCCACGGGCCGCGAGGAGTATGCCTACAAGGGCATCGCCGCGATGTTCCAGCACGCTTACGGCATTTGTCATGTCAAGGACATGGAAACCAACGAGAAGGGCCAAGTCTTCCGCGTCGACATGGCCAGAACGTTCGGCATCCTCAAGCGCGCCAACTACCGCGGCTACTGCTCCATGGAATTCGACGCTGCTGGAGACCCGTACGCGGGAACTGCTGCGCTGATCGCACAGACCCTGCAGTATCTTGGATCAGCGGCCTGAGGCCTGCACTCTTCCAGTCTTTCACTCCTCCACAGTGGAGCTTCCGCTCTATAATCTGGCGCGTGAAAACCATTCTTGACGGGATTCGGGTGATCGAACTTACCGAGGCGCTTGCCGGTCCCTACTGCGCTATGTTGTTGGGCGATTTCGGGGCGGATGTGATCAAGGTCGAGCGGCCGGGCACAGGAGATCAGTCGCGCGGGTGGGGACCTCCGTTCGTGGGCGGGGAATCAGCGTATTTTCTGGCGGCAAACCGGAATAAGCGTTCGATCGCGCTCAATTACGACGACGCAAGCGACGCAGAAATTCTGCAGCGGCTGATTGCATCGGCGGATGTGTTCCTCAGCAATCAACCATCGATCGATTCGTTGCAGAGGCGCGGCCTTGATCCGCAAGCTCTGCGCGCAAGACATCCGCGGCTGCTCTATTGCAGCATCACCGGATACGGATTCAGCGGGCCAAAGGCGGGACGGCCCGGCTACGACATTTTGGCGCAGGCGGAATCGGGCTTGATGAGCTTCACCGGTGAGCCGGAAGGCGGCCCAATGCGTTACCCAATTGCCATTGCGGATATGACCTGCGGAATGTATGCAGCCATGGGCATTCTGGGCGCACTGTTTGCGCGCGAGAAGACGGGCCAGGGGCAATTTTTGGACATGGCGCTTTTTGATTCGCAGCTTACGTGGTTGGCGAATGCGGGCAGCAGCTACCTCAATGCCAATGCCGAGCCCCGGCGCTGGGGAAACGCGCATCCGAACATCGTGCCTTACCAGGTGTTTCGAGCAAGTGACGCGAGACATTTTGTGGTCGGGGTAGGCACCGAAGGGCTGTGGAAGAAATTTGTCGCGGTATTGCAGGCTGAGGCGACGCTCGGCAAGGATTCTCGGTTCGCTAGCAATCCGCTACGCATCGAGCATCGGGTGGAACTGCTTGTGTCGCTGCAGCATCATTTCGATGCGGAAGCGCGAGACGCGTGGCTGGACAAATTTGCCAAGGCCGGCATCCCTGCGGCGCCCATCAATAGCGTGCCGGAGGCATTGCGCGACGCGCAGGCATTGGCCCGCGGGCTGATTGTAAAGATTGAGCACCCGGCGCTACGCGAGGTTCGCAGCATCGCCAATCCCATCAAGTTTTCAGACTTGCCGGTGACGTATCGCTTGCCTCCGCCGATGTTGGGTGAGCACGGCGAAGAGATCTTGCGCAGTCTTGGCGCTGACGGTTCTTAGTGTGGGCGTTCCGTGGTTCTTGGTTTAGCGGAATGTGGCCAGGAGTTCGCCGTTTTCGATTCTTAGGTCGGAAATTTCTTGCGGCAGTTTTAGCTTTTCGCGATTTTCTGGCGAGTCCATCATTTTTTGCACGGCCGTCTCCAGTGCGGACTGCGGAATCGGCAGCGAACCGAGCTGGCCGCTGACCGGTTCGAAGCGAAGATACCCGTTGGCGGAAGCGAGGCGCCCTTCGAGCTGCAGGGTCATGTCTTTGCCGTGGAAATCGAAGATCACGTAGGCGCGGACGCGATCCTCAACGAGTTCGACCTTCACGTCGCGGACGGACGAGTGCACTTGTTCAACCTGCTCGGCGGGAGTGGCGGACGGCGTGGGAAGATTGGGGGTGGCATCGCCGGAGGGAGTGGTGTTCGGCGCAGATTTGGTGGGAGCGGCGGGAGAAATGTCGAGATGGTAAGCGAGGTAGGAGCTGAGCTCGCTTTGATCGAGACGAAGTGTGGCGGACTGGCCGCCGGCCACAGCTTGCTCGACATCTTGGACTTTCTGCTCCACGCGAGCAGCGGCCTGTGGGCTGGTGGCGATCACCGGCGGAGGCGTGGCGTGAAAAACCATCAGCAGGGCGATGATGGCCGCGGCGTAAGTAATCCAGCGGATGATGCGAAATACAAGACGCAGCGGACTGGGCCTTTGCGGTGGCAGATTATCGGAGCGAGTACCGCTGTTGGGCGTGGCGGTGGCGTTCATGGTGCCGCTCCTTGGTGGCGAAGCACTCTCGCCTGTCCAAACCGTAGAGGGTTACCGTGATTACGACAAGCGAACGTGGGTGCGGGCGCGACCAAAGGGACAAGGCTGGAAACGGAATGACCGATAGGTCGTCTAGCACTATAGCGTGTCACGCCATAGTGGGCGCGTTCCGACTACAACGTAAGGAGCTACCATGAAGAGAGTTTTACTCGTTTGCGTTTTTGGGCTGGCAAGCGTTTGTCTGGCTTTATTCCCGAGAGCTGTGGGGCAGCCCCCAAGCGCCGCGCCGCAATTCACGGAGGATGGGAAACTGGTGCGGCCCGAAGGCTATCGGAAATGGGTCTACGTTTCATCGGGCTACGGGATGAGCTACAGCCAAAGCCCTGATGGAATGCAAATGTTCACGAACGTTTTCGTCACGCCTGCTGCGTACGACTCCTTTGTGGCCAACGGCAAATGGCCGGACAAAACGATGTTCGTGCTGGAAGTTTATGAGTCGACGTCGCGCGGCTCCATCAACAAGCACGGCAGCTATCAAACGGAGTTGTCCGGCCTGGACGTGGAAGTAAAAGATGAAACGCG
>CATPAM010000295.1 GCA_955651735.1 Candidatus Acidiferrales bacterium
ATGCTCACGGTCGGGCTCGTGCCCGGATTATAATCAGTCGCGAGCGCTACGATGGCCCCTGCGTCAATCAGCGCCCGTGCGGGAGCATATTTTCTCAGTCCGAGGTGGAAATCGCATCCAGGCAGTAGAGTAGCCACCGTCTTTGACCGCGCCAGCGCCTGTATGTCGGTTTTGTTCACTTGCTCCAGGTGGTCGCAGCTCGCCGCGCCTAATTTGACCCCAAGCCGCGTTGCGCCCGTGCGTGTCAACTGCTCAGCATGCATGCGGGGCACAAGGCCTTTCTTTCGGCCTGCCTGTAAAATCTGGTTGGACTCCCTGCGCGAGAACGCGCCGCGGTCGCAGAAAACATCGCAGAATTCAGCGAGCTGTTCCGCAGCGACTTCAGGGATCAGCTTGTCGGTCAACAGCGAAACGTACTGCTCGGCGCCTCCGCGCTTGCTGCGAAACTCGGCGGGAACGACGTGGGCGCCGAGAAATGTCGATACGATGTCGAGCGGCTGCTCCGCGCTCAACTCCTTGTGCAAACGCAAAATCTTCAGCTCACTGGCAATATTCAGGCCGTAACCGCTCTTCACCTCCAACGTCGTCGTTCCGTGTTCCGCAAATTCCCGCAATGCGGAGTGCGCACGCTTCTTCAGGCTCTCGACCGTAGCCGCGCGCAACTTCTTAACGGAATTCAATATCCCGCCGTCCTTGCGCGCAATCTCCTCGTAGCTGGCGCCCCTGATTTTCAGCTCGTATTCTTCGGCACGGCTGGCGGCGTGAACCAGGTGGGTATGCGAATCGACAAATCCCGGCAGCACCACGCGCCCGCCCACATCCAGCTTCTCTGCCGAGCGCGACCCCGGCAGCGATTCAATCTCCGAGCGTGTGCCCACCGCCGCGATCACGCCGTCGCGGATCAGCAATGCGCCATCCCGGATGATGCCGATGTCGGAGAGAAACTTGCCGCGGCGCGGAACGCGGCCGCGAAGCGTCAGCAACTGCGACGCGCCAGTTATAAGCAGGGAAGACAAGTCGCCAGTATTATGCCCCAGTAGCACAGGCTTGAGCCGGTGCAGCCAGCGGGAGTGCCGCTCACATAGCCTAGGCGGTCGCAGCCTTCCCGTGATACGCAGGTGTAAAGACATCCTGCACAAATTTTTCAAACGAAGTCGGCGTGGTGTTCTCCGGGGAACGCGGCTCCTGCGGGGCGACGACACCCGCGTTGATGGCCTTGTACATCTCGATGAACAGCGCGGCGGTCTTCGGCGGAATACCCATTTGCAGCAACACCTGCTGTACTTCCTCGTACGGAAACTGCACGTAGCGCAGATCCGGTTTGCCAATCCCGCGCGCGATCACGGCGGTAGCTTCAGTCATCGACAGGTCGCGCTCGCCAAGCAGCTCGCGCGTTTGTTTGCCTGAAAAATTCAGGTCCAGGAGCCGCTGCGCTGCATAGTCTCCGATGTCGCGCGTCGCAATCATCGGCAGCTTCAGGTCGGCCAGCAGCGCGTGTCCGAAGATGCCCATCCCATGAATCATGCCAATCGCTGCCAGGTTGTTTTCCATAAAATACGCGGCGCGCAGGTGCAGCACGTTCAAGCCGCTGATCGCGTTCAGTTTTTGTTCCGAAGAATGGAGCCCCGCAATCGGTCCAGTGCCTTCCAGAACGTGCGCGCCGTAGCTGCTCAAGTGCACTGCGTAGCGCAGGCCGGATTCCTTCACGGCCTTCGCGATCGCATCGCTCTCGCGCTCCTGGTCCGCGCGATAATCTTGGGAAGTCATCGACGGCGGCAACATCAAGTATGCCGCGCGCGCACCCTCGAAAGCGTCGGCGAGCGCGGCAGCGTCGCTCACATTTGCTGTGAACGCTTCCGCGCCTTTGCGCACAAACCGCTGCAGTCGCGCCGCGTCCCGTCCCACGACGCGCACCTTCTCGCCTTTCAATAGCAGGAAATTTGCGATGATCGAGCCGGTGTTCCCGCTCGCCCCCAAAACTACATACATAAACATCTCCTCGACTTGCCTTGCACTCGGCACACGCAGGGTTTGCCAGACTGTAGCACAAGAGCGATACGATTCGCGTCAGAAATCCGGCGATCTATCCCCGGCTCTTGCCCATGGGTATTTTCACTCCGGACTTGTCCGCGAACGCTTTCGCTTCCGCATAGCCCGCATCCACGTGCCGCAACACGCCCATTCCCGGATCGTTCGTCAATACACGTTCGATGCGCGCCGCCATCTCTTTGGTGCCATCCGCCACGGTCACTTGTCCAGCGTGCTGTGAATATCCTATGCCCACGCCGCCGCCATTGTGAATCGAAACCCACGAAGCGCCGCTGGCCGTATTTACCAGCGCATTCAGCAGCGGCCAGTCTGCTATGGCATCGGAGCCATCCAGCATCGATTCCGTCTCACGATACGGCGAAGCCACCGAGCCGCAGTCCAGGTGATCCCGGCCCATCACCACCGGGGCTTTGATTTCGCCGCGCGCCACCAGGTCGTTCAGCGCCAGCCCGAACTTGTCGCGCTCGCCATACCCCAGCCAGCAAATACGCGCCGGCAGCCCCTGAAACTTCACGCGCTTCTGCGCCAGCTTGATCCAGCGGCTCAGATGTTCGTTGTGTGGGAACATTTCAAGCACAAGCTGATCCGTCCGCGCAATGTCCGAAGCTTCTCCCGAAAGCGCCGCCCAGCGGAACGGCCCTTTGCCTTCGCAGAACAGCGGGCGAATGTACGCGGGCACAAAGCCGGGGAAATCATAGGCGTTCTTGACCCCCTGCTGAAACGCGAACGTGCGGATGTTATTTCCGTAATCGAAGGTAACCGCGCCCAGCTTCTGCAAGTCCAGCATGCCTTGCACATGTTGCGCGATAGCCGCCAGCGAGCGCTTCTTGTACTCATCAGGATTTTTCTTGCGCAGTTTCAGCGCCGCTTCCAGCGCCATGCCATTCGGCACGTAGCCGTTGAGCGGATCGTGCGCGCTGGTCTGATCGGTCAGCAGATCGGGCAACACGCCGCGCTTGGCCATCTCCGGAATCAAGTCCGCGCAATTGCCCACCAAACCGAGCGAAGTCGCCTCCCGTTTGCGCACCGCGTTCTTCAGAATGCGCAGCGCCTCGTCGAGGCTGGTTACCATGACGTCGCAATAGCCGGCTTTCACGCGCCGCTTGATGCGCTCTGGGTCCACGTCGATTCCCATGAACGCCGCGCCGTTCATCGTCGCGGCCAGCGGCTGCGCGCCGCCCATGCCGCCCATTCCGCCGGTAACCACCAGCTTGCCGGCCAGATCGCCGCCAAAATGCTTCTTCGCCGCCGCCGCAAACGTCTCGTACGTCCCCTGCAAAATCCCCTGCGTGCCGATGTAAATCCAGCTCCCCGCGGTCATTTGGCCGTACATCGTCAGCCCGGCGCGGTCCAGTTCGTTAAACTTCTCCCAGTTGTCCCATTGGCCCACGAGATTGGAGTTGCACAGCAGCACGCGCGGCGCGTACTCATGCGTACGAAAAATTCCCACCGGCTTGCCGGATTGCACCAGCAGCGTTTCGTCCGCAGCCAGCTCGCGCAGCGACCGCACGATGGTGTGGAAGCACTCCCAATTCCGAGCCGCCCGCCCGGTTCCCCCATAAACAATCAGCTCCGCCGGGTTCTCCGCCACCTCCGGATCCAAATTGTTCATCAACATCCGCAAAGCCGCTTCTTGAATCCACCCCTTACAAGTTCGTTCGGGTCCGCGCGGGGCCCGCAGCCGCCGCGGGCCGGAACGTGGTTGTTCTGTCGATTGACCGGGACTTATTTCGAGACCAGGAGACATGGCTGTCCCCCTCCCAACTTTAAC
>CATPAM010000296.1 GCA_955651735.1 Candidatus Acidiferrales bacterium
ACCGCACACCAAGCTGCGCCATCCGCTTGCGCACTTCTTCCGCCAGGGCACGGAAATACGCCACCACCATCTCCGGCTTGCCGTTGAAGCGCAGCCGCAGCTTTTCATCCTGCGTGGCAATTCCCACCGGGCACGTGTTCAAGTGGCACTGCCGCGCCATCACGCAGCCAATCGCCAGCAGCGACGCGGTGCCAAATCCAAACTCATCCGCTCCGAGAATCGCGGCAATCACGACGTCCCGTGAAAATTTCAGGCCTCCGTCCACGCGGAGAGAGAGACGCGAACGGAGGCCCGCGCGAACTAATGTGTCATGTGTTTCGCGCAAACCAATTTCCCATGGCAAGCCGGTGTTCTTGATCGAGGTAAGCGGCGAAGATCCTGTCCCGCCGTTGTGCCCGCTGATGGTGATGACGTCGGCGCCCGCTTTCGCCACGCCCGCGGCAATAATGCCCACGCCCGATCCTGAAACCAGCTTCACCCCGATGCGCGCCCGCGGATTCACCATCCGCAAATCATGAATCAACTGCGCCAAATCTTCGATGCTGTAAATATCATGATGCGGGGGCGGCGAAATCAGTGGCGTGCCCGGAGTGGCATGCCGAATGCGCGCGATATATTCCGTCACTTTGCGCGCCGGAAGCTGCCCGCCTTCTCCAGGCTTGGAGCCCTGCGCCATTTTGATTTCCAGCTCTTGCGCGTGCACCAGATAATCCGCGGTCACTCCGAACCGCCCGGAAGCCACTTGCTTGATTTTGTTCGCGGCGTGCGGCTCGTTCCGATACACCGAAGGATCCTCGCCGCCTTCGCCTGTGTTGCTGCGTCCGCCAAGGGAATTCATCGCCAGCGCCAGCGTGCGGTGCGCCTCACGGCTCAGCGACCCCAGCGACATTGCTTGCGTGCTGAATCGCCGCACGATCGCTTCGACCGGCTCAACTTCCTCCACCGCAACGGGCGGCGCCGGCACCGTCTCCAGCAGGTCGCGCAGAAAAACCGTTCCCTGGCTCTCCGCCAGTTCCTCGAAAGCGGAAAATTTCCCGGTCTCGGGCGCGCGTACATGCGCATGCATGCGCCGCACAATTTCCGGCGAATTGGCGTGCAACTCCGCGCCCTTCCGGAATCGATACAATCCCGCGTCCGCTAGATCGTTAGCAGCCCCGGAAAACGCCGCGCGGTGCATGCGCAAATAATCGCCGAGCAAATCGTCCAGGCTCTTCTGCCCGGGGAAATCGGCGGCATCCTCGAAAAAGTCCGCACACAAATCTTCCGACAATCCGACGATCTCAAAGAGATGGCTGTTGCGGTAGCTCGCCAGCGTCGAAACGCCCATCCGTGCAAGGACTTTTCGCAAGCCCGCATTGATCGCCGCGCGCATGCGCTCCGTCCCGCCAGCCTCCAGCGATTCCGCAAACTGCTCTGCAAGATACGGCACCACCGCGCTCGCGCCCGCAGCGACCAGCAGGGCCACATGATGCGTATCGAAGACCTGCGCCGATTCCACAATCAGCGGCACGTCCCACAATCCTTCGCGAACCATCGCTTTCCACACCGCCGCAGTCGCCAGCAGCGCCGGAAGCGCCGCGCGCGCGCTGCTGATTCCGCGATCCGAGAGGAGGAGAAGCCCCGAACGCGCGCTGCCACTCAGAGGGGTAGTCAACTGAGTCAAACTGCAGCGAGCGCCCGGGACTTCGTTGGGGGCGGAAAAAGTAAAGTCAATGTTCTGCACGGGCCCGTAGGTCGTGCAAAGCTCCGCAAGCTGCTCAACGCCAATCAGCGGACTAGGCAGCACAATCCCGTTTTTGAGATGTACCGCAAGCGACATCACGTGCGATTCGCGCAGCGGATCGATCGGCGGATTGGTCACCTGCGCGAAGCGCTGTTTGCAGTAGTCCCACAGCGTGCGCGGCAAATTGGAGAGAAACGCCGGGGGCGCGTCGTCCCCCATGCTCCAGTCCGCTTCCTTTCCGTGCACCAACGCGGAGAACAAAATCTTGAATTGGTCTTCCGTCCAGCCCGCCGCTGCAGCCATGCGCTCCGGACGCTCGACGCTCGCGGCCGCCCCTGGACCCGCTGCGCTGACTTGCCGCACGACCGGCAACGCACTGCGCGATTGCTGCGTGGCCAGCCGCTTGAGGATTTCTCGATATCGAAAAATAGCTCCCGTCGCCGGATTCGCCAGGATCATTTCGCCCGGCCCGAGCCGCTGGCGCTCCGCGATGCGCGACTCCTCGAGGTCGATAATTCCAACCTCGGACCCGGCGATAAGCAGCCCATCGTGGGTCAGCGTGTAGCGCAGCGGACGCAATCCGTTGCGATCCAACTTTGCGCCAACGAATTGCCCGTCGGAGAAAACCAGCGCTGCCGGGCCATCCCACGGTTCGCCATGCTGCGACAACGACGCCAGCGCCGCCCGCACATCGCGCGAGAGCATGGGATCATTCTCAAACGCCGGCGGCACCATCGACAGCATGGCCGCATCCGCAGAAAATCCTTCCAGCAATTTCAACTCGAAGCCATTATCGAAGCTCGCCGAATCGCTGACATTTTCCTCGAGAAGCCGCAGCCACGGCCCGGCAGTCAGCTTCGCCCGTACCTCGCGTTCTCTAGCGCGCAGCCACCGCCGATTGGAAACAATCGTGTTGATTTCACCGTTGTGCGCCACGTACCGGAACGGCTGCGCCAAGTGCCACGATGGCTGTGTATTGGTCGAATACCGCTGGTGAAAGACGGCAAACGTGGTCGCAAATGCCGGGTCGCGCAGGTCTTCGTAAAACTGCGGAAACTGCCACGGGGTCAGCAGGCCCTTGTAATCCACGGTTTGCGAGGAAAGCGAGCAGATGTAGCAGCGCTCCGGCAAAAGGGATTCCGCGCGCTTGCGCAGCAACGCCAGGCGCCACTCAAACCGCGCCGTTCCCCGCGCCGGATGAAATGGCTCCACGAAAAACTGCCAGGTCTCCGGCATCGTCTCCAGCGCCAGGCGCCCCAGCGAATTGGTGTTGACCGGAACGCGCCGCCAACCCAGCACCCGCAGCCGCTCCACGTCCGCCGCCGTTTCGACCGCCGAGCGCGCTTCACCCGCCGAGCCGGGAGGGAAAAACGCAAAACCCAGCCCGAAAACCTCGGGAAGCGCAATCCCCTGCTCGTGCGCGCGCGCACGAAAGAAAGCCTCCGGTATCGAGGTCAGCAGCCCCGCACCGTCGCCGCTCGCGCCATCCGCGTCGACACCGCCGCGATGCGTCAGGCGCTCCAGCGCCGTCAACGCATGCTCAATGATGTCGTGGTTCGGTGCCCCGCCCAGACGAGCGATAAAGCCTGTTCCGCAGGCGTCGTGATCAGGGTGTCCCCAATTGGGGTGAGGGCACATGATCGTTTATCGAACGCGGAGGGCCTGCTTGTACAACGCAGAATTTGCATGTGACAAATCGAATTTTGTGGGGTAGGTACGGAGAAGGTAAGTCGTTAGAACTTAGTGACTTCCGAGAAGTTAAAATCGCGGATCTTCATCGCGGGGACGACCATCTCGAAAGCTTCTTCCCCGGTGGCGCGCACGGCTGGGCCCAGGCT
>CATPAM010000297.1 GCA_955651735.1 Candidatus Acidiferrales bacterium
GGACGTGGCTCATTTCTTCCGCGTACGGACTTTTCTACGATCGGTACTACACCGGCCAGGGCGGGCCGCTGCAAACGCCCATCAGCGCACCGCCATATCTGCAGACGCCACAAATCAACTTTCCGAATTTCTCCGACCCATTCAACGGCAGCAATCCTTTCAATCAATCCTTCGCGCATCCCATGACCTTGCTGACCCTCGATCCCAAGCTGGGCCTCCCTTATGCTCAAGATTGGAATCTCAACGTTGAGCGTTCGCTCCGGAGCAATTGGCTGTTCGAAATCGGCTACATCGGTACCAAGGGCACCAAGCTCCCGCGGTTCATCGAGGGCAACCCGACGGTGTACGCGCCGGGGGCCACGGACCCGAATCAGCTACGCCTCTACTCTGGCTGCACCATCGCGCAGCCTAGCCCGTGCGCGTACTCCTCCGTTGGATTGATCTCCGGGAATACCAACTCCACCTACCACGCGCTCCAGACGAGCCTGCGCAAACGCTTCACCCAGGGATTCTCGATGCTTGGCTCCTACACCTTCTCGAAGACCCTTGACGACGTCTCCTCCTTCAACATCACCGGGTCGGCCTCGCAGAGCACTGCTGGTGAGAACGACTTGGCACAAAACCCCTTCGACTTGCTTGCCGAGCACGGCCGTTCCATGTTCGACGCGCGGCAGCGCTTGGTCATCAGCTATCAATGGAATCTGCCATTCTTCACCCACGGGCAGAATTGGTACGAACACATCCTCGGTGGATGGCAGGTGAACGGAATTACCACGTTCATGAGTGGGACGCCATTCACGGTCTATGATTCGACGGGCGTCTCTGCACAGGGCGGCGCGCCGGAGATTTCCGGCTTTCCAAGTGACCGGCCGAACCTCGTGGGCGATCCCAATGCGGGACCGCACACGCCGGACCAGTGGGTCTCGCGCTCCGCTTTCCAACAATTGAATCCGGTCACACAGGTAGGTCAGTTTGGAAATGCCGGGAGAAACATTGTGCAAGGGCCGGGCTTACAGCAGTGGGATTTCTCCGTACTTAGGAGTTTCCGCTTCACGGAATCGAAGAACCTGCAATTCCGTGCGGAGTTCTTCAACCTCTTCAACCATGCGAACTTCGGCTTGCCGGTCAATGACCTGAACGACCAGAAGAACTTTGGAAAGATCCAGACCTCACAACCGGGTCGCTTAGTACAACTGGCGCTGAAGTTTCTGTTTTAGAGAGGAGCGATCGAGGCGAGCAGGGACGTTTGCTAGAAAGCAGACAATGATGAAGAGACTCATGAAAACGCTCGTCACGCTGGTTGCGCTGTATGCGGCGATCTGCGGCCTGTTATTCGCAGCGATGCTGCAGTCGCCGGATACGTTTGCACGCATCATGAAACACGTACCGTGGGCCGCATTCATGGTCCTGCCTTTCAAGCCGCTGTGGATGACGGCACGCAGCGGTCACGTTCGCGTGGGTGATGCAGCACCCGACTTTTCCCTGGAGGGCGCTGATCACAAGAGTCATTTCCAATTGGCCTCCCTGCGGGGACAAAAACCAGTGGTGCTGGTGTTCGGCAGTTATACGTGACCACCCTTCAGACGGGAGGTTCCCGCCCTCAACAAGCTGTACGAACAATACAAGGACCAGGTGGCCTTTTACGTGGTGTACATTCACGAGGCACACGCGAGCGACGTCTGGCAGGACCCCGACAACTTGGACGACAAAGTCGTGTTTGCGAGTCCAAAGAACTTCGACGAGCGGAGCCAGATGGGCCAACTTTGCGTAGCCAAGCTCGGAATTAAATTTCCAGCGGTTATCGACACGTTCGATAATGCCACCGAGCGAGCCTACACAGGCTGGCCAGACCGTCTGTACGTAATCGACCGAGACGGCCAAGTGCGCTACAAGTCGGGGCCAGGCCCATACGGGTTTCATCCGCAGGGTGTTGCGGAAGCTTTGCAGAGACTAGTTCCTGGGGAGAAACACTGATATTTCTAGGTCACATCCGAATAGGAGGCACAAAACATGAAATTCACGTTGCGCGTTTCAAAAGTTTTCGCTCTCGTTCTGCTTGCCGCCGCGATTTGTGTGAGCGCTGCTGAGACTCCGACGGTAACAGTGAAGGGTTACGTTTTGGATTCCGCGTGCGCGTTCACCAAAGGGCTCAGCAAACCGATCAGCAAGCAATGCGCGATATCGTGTGCGAATGCGGGGTCACAGCTCGTCATTCTTGCGGACGACGGAACCATCTATTGGCCGATCGCCGACACCACGCCATCGAGTGGTCAGAACCCGAAGCTTCTGCCTTTTGCCGGGGACAAAGTAACGGCCAGCGGCAAGGTCTATGAACAAGGCGGCTCCAGGGCGATCGTAATTGAGAAGATCGAAGCACAAGCAACCCAGAAATAGCGCGACGCCGTGGTATGGGCCAAGGTCGCGAGCCCCAGACGCTGCCAGTGGAAGAGGTCGGCGGATAAGGCCAGGGCGATCCGTGGTCCTTGAAGCGAAAATGCGGTGTACGTCATGGTGTAGCGCTGGAGCGGTTCCACGAACGTGATACGAGGATCTTCGCAACCGCCGCCATCGGGCCGCCGCTCATAATCGGCTTCCGGCTCCAGGGCGATGCCGAGCCGCTCGACCGCCTACGGGATTGCCCGTTTCATTGAACTGCTCTCGCAATGCCAATGCGCGAGTAATTGCCCCGCGCGACCAGCCGCGGAAAGAGGTAGAGCTCACCATCAGGGCCACGCACGGCAGCCGGATTTAGGACGCCTTCGATCTCTTGTGGATTACCCGGCTCCGGCTCCATCACCACTCCTAAACGCTTTAACTTAAATCCGATCATCAAATCGCCTCACATGGTCACACTTGCTGATCGCCATCTAAGCAGGCGATGATTGCTTCGGTAACTGGTTTCGTCTCACTGGGACCTCGAACCGGGATGGAAACAACACCGGCCTCTTTAGCCGGATAATCGTTCCCTCCCACGAACAAGGCATCACCGATGAAAATCATTTCTTTTAACGAGATGCCCAGGAGGTCTCGCAGCTTTCTGATTCCATAGGCTTTGTCAATACCAGGTTTGGTGACATCAATGGATGTCGTGCCACCCAATCGAACAGAAAACTCGGGAATAAACGTATCGAGGGTCGCTTTGATCTTCTTCCGCTTGCTGAAATCAGGGTCCCATTTGTCCTTTTCTTCCAAGGGTGCCTGCTGACCTAATGCGGAAAATGTTATCTGACTTCCACGGTCCTCAATTACTTCTCCCCAGATCTTTTCGACCTTGAAGCCCGCTGCGTCGACCGCTTTTTTTAGAGAACTGATGATTTTCTCTTTTTCCTCCGCGGTGAGATCTTCTGAATAGAGCTTTTTCCAATCCCCCGTATATTGGAAAAACTTTGTTCCACACGTAGGAAGTAGGGATAGATTCACCAGACTTTCGTCATGGGCAAGATTGGAGAGCAATTGTTTTTCAAACTGTGGCCAATCGCCTCCGGAAATCACAGCCACTTTGACGATACCGAGAAGGTCATGCAGCAGTCCCGCCATTTCAGTGTCAAGAGACGATTTACTTTCGGCAAGTGTACCGTCCAGATCAAAAACAATGAGTTTTTTCACGATCCTTCCACCTCTGAATTCTTGCTATCTCAATTTGCGTTCCCGGCCCTGCCAACCATCTAGCTGTTGCCCGTCTGTAAATTATTCCGGCAGCGCAATTTCCAACACGTTCGCTGCACTGCTTGGCCTAAAAACACACACTCCGACAACTGCAGGCAAGAGCAACACATCCCCTTTTCCGAGGTCGTACGTTGCGCCCCCGTGCTCGACCCGCCCCGCGCCCTCGATGCATACCAGCACGCGCGGCACCCCCGCGGCGCCGACGGTAAATGGCAAGTGTCCTCGCAGGCGCCACAACCAGAAATGTTCACAATGAAAGAGTCTCTCGCGCTCCACAGGCGTCGTTGCCTCCACCACGGGCGTCACCAGACCGGCCGCACCGTCCGCAAAATCAACACAGGCAAGCGCCTGATCAACTTGGAGTGCCCGCGGTTGGCCTGTCGTGGCGTCAACATGCCCCCAGTCGAATAGGCGAAACGTGACATCGCTGTTCTGCTGAACCTCGAACACCACGATGTCATCGCCCAGAGAGTGAACCGTCCCAGCCGGTAGAAAAACGCCGTCGCCGCGCTTAGGAGTGAAGCATACGAGGTCGTCCGCCATCGTCCCATTGGTGAGCGCCCGCCGCAGATCCTCTGCAGTGATACCTGGTTTCAAGCCCGCATAGACGCGGCTCTCTGTCTCCGCCTCCAGCACGACCCATCCTTCGGTCTTCCCGGTCTCGCCCGCTGGTAGCAAGTCAGTATGTGCATCCGACGGGTGCACCTGGACCGAGAGCATTTCGCGTGCGTCGAGGAACTTCAGCAGCAGAGGGAATCGGCGGAAACGCTGGGCCAGCTTTCCCAGCAATTGCTCCGGGGACTGCTTCAGCAGTTGACCGATGGTCCGCCCTTTGAGCGGTCCGTTGGCAACCTGGCTCGAATGATCATCGCGGTCGCTGAGCACCCACGCTTCGCCGATAGGGCCGTCGCCTGGCAGCGGGGCTGAGAGCAGATCGGCCAAACGCCGCCCGCCCCAGAGTCGATAC
>CATPAM010000298.1 GCA_955651735.1 Candidatus Acidiferrales bacterium
ACTGGCCGGGGGCGGCGGGATCGGTGGCCAGAGGCAGGAAGGCTACGCGATATTTGCCGGCGAAGGGGTTGGGCGTGACGCGGAGAATGGCGACGTCGTGAGGCGCGTCAGTGGCGACGATGGTGGCTTGGAGCAGGCGGGGCGGGGCGTTGGGTCGGCGGACAATCAGGTAGGGCTGGCCGCCGTCGCGGAAGGTTTCGAGAACGTGAGCGTCGGTGAGCAGGTAGCCTTGCTCGTTGATGAAGAAGGCGTTTCCGAAGAAGGCGTAGTGGTAGCCGCGCGGGGAGGGGGACTCGTCGAGGCGGTAGACAACGGGGCAGATAGCGGCGTCGGGAGAGCCGCCGGGCGGAGTGCCGGCGAACACGCCGAGAGTACAGGAAAAGGCTGCCAGCGCGAAGGTCCCGATTGTAGCTCTTGTTCGGCGATGGCTGAGTTCTGTCAAGTTTTCGCGTCTCGCTCCAAAGACAATCTACAGCCGGGTAACGGTGCAGGGAAGCTGGCGCAAGGTACAGGTGCTCCGGGACGCAGCGAGCCAATCAGTGAGGGAGTCCATTGTCGTCGTAGTAAGGAGCTATCGTCCACGGGAGCGCTCTTCAAGTAGCTTGCGCAGCGTTGGCCGATGCGGAGGAGTTCCGCTACTCTAGCGTCCTGTTTCCGAGCACGGCGAACGCGGGCAAGACGCTCCTGCAGAGCTACAGTGACGGCGCCGGTAACGCTCTCACCGGTCTCTCTGGCGAGAGTTTGCTCGCCTTAGCAGAATGAATTCCACCCGTGGTAGGTAGAGTCACAACGGAAACTGATCGGCAAAGCCGGGGCTTGACAAGCGCCGGTTCTTGCAGTATATTCTGTATATACTGAAATGACAGACACAACTGCAAAAACGTGCGGGACCGAAACACTGCACCTGGATCCGCCGCGGCGTCCGCTTCGGGTGGTAATCCCCGGAGGCGCAGGGCACCTTGGGCGGATCGTCGCTAGGCATCTGCACGCAAAAGGCAACGCGGTTACGATCCTATCGCGCAGCGGAGGGGTTGCGCCCTGGCAAGTCGTTTCGTGGAATGGCGCAGATCCTGATGACTGGACGAGGGAATTGGAAGACGCCGACGTCGTGATCAATCTGGCAGGGCGAAGCGTCAATTGCCGGTACAACGCGAACAATCGACGCGAAATTTTGGAGTCTCGAATACGAACTACGGAACTCCTTGGCGAAGCCATCAGCAAACTACATCGGCCGCCGCGTTTGTGGATCAACGCGAGCACCGCCACGATCTACCGACATAGCCTGGATCGTGAGATGGATGAAGCGAGCGGAGAGCTCGGAGGGCACGAGCCGGACGCTCCGGACTCGTGGAACTTCAGCATCGAGGTGGCCACGCGTTGGGAGCGAAGCCTCTTCGCTGCCAACACGCCGCACACGCGGAAGATCGCGCTTCGCAGCGCGATGGTGATGAGTGCTGAGCGCGGAGGAACCTTTGACCTTTTGCTGCGCCTGGTTCGCTTCGGGCTTGGCGGCGCCTCGGGATCCGGAAAACAATTCATCTCTTGGATTCACGCGGATGATTTTTTGCACGCGCTGGACTATCTCGTCGGACACGAAGAATTCGAGGGGCCGATTAACGTGGCAAGCCCCAATCCCTTGCCGAATGACGACTTCATGCGCATTCTCCGAAAGGCTTGTGGCGCCAGGGTGGGGCTTCCAGCCTCGAAATGGATGCTGGAAGTCGGGGCGTTCTTCCTTCGCACGGAAACGGAGCTGGTCCTAAAGAGCAGGCGCGTTGTTCCGGGGCTTCGGTTGGCGAGCGGTTTCGAGTTTCAGTTTTCGGAGTGGCGTGGCGCCGCAGAGGACCTGGTGCAGAGATGGCGCAGACAGAAATAACAGGAGTGAGGGGCGACGAGATGAGTGGACATGCGACGCAATACACGTTAACGCCGGTGGCGCAGAAATTTATTTTGCATTGGGGGGAGATGGGGACGCGGTGGGGGATTAACCGCACCGTCGCGCAGGTGCATGCGCTGCTGTTTCTGGCGCCGAAGCCGCTGCCGGCGGATGAGATTTCGACGACGTTGGCGGTGGCGCGGTCGAATGTCAGCACCAGTTTGCGGGAGCTGCAAGGATGGGGGATTGTGCGGGTAGTGCATGTGCTGGGCGACCGGCGGGATCATTTCGAGTCGATTAAGGATGTTTGGGAGATTTTTCGAATTGTTTCGGAGGAGCGGAAACGGCGGGAGATCGACCCGACGCTGCGGGTACTGGCGGAGTGTGTGCAGGAGTTGAAGACGAGTGCGCAAGGGGACGCGTATACGCGGGAACGTCTAGAAAGTATGCTGGAGTTTTTGAGGGCGATGGCGGGATTGTTTGAGGAGATTTTGCGGATGCCGACCGGGGCGCTGAAGGGCGTGGTGAAGCTGCGGGGGAAAGTGATTACGTTGTTGGGGGCGGAGAAGAAGAGGGCGGGATAGCCGCGAGAAGAGGACGGAAAGAGGAGATTTGCCACGGAGGCACGGAGGCACAGAGACGAGGAAATCATGATTTCGCTGGCATCGGAGTTTACGGATGGAAAAGGGCGGCACGCGCGCGGGTGGCTGTTTTTTGACGCGGAGTGCGGGTTTTGCACGCGGACGGCGCGATGGCTTCTGCCTATTCTGGAGAGGCGGGAACTGGCGGTGGCGCCGCTGCAGGATCCGAGGGTGGGCGCGCTCTTAGGATTATCGCGATCTGAATTGCTGCGCGAGCTGCGTTTCTTGCTCTCGGACGGCAGTCAATATGGCGGGGTGGACGCGGTACTTGCGGTGGCACGCGAGATTTGGTGGGCGCGGCCGGTGGCGTGGCTGGCGAAAATTCCGGGAATGATGGGGCAACTGCGGCGCGGATATTACTGGTTTGCCGGGCGGCGTCGCTGCGCTGCGATGCATTGCGAAATTGAGCGCGCGAGCTGATTTAGGCAACGGGAGGACCGCCAGAAGTGGCTGTCCCCACCCGCAGGGTTAGGCGCGGGCGGCGGAGGCTGATTCTAGGACGCGCTGGTAGTAGCGCTCGTATTGGGGGATAACGTCGTTGGCGCAGAATTTTCGCTTGGCGTTGATGCGGGCGCGCTGGCCCATTTCGCGGCCGCGGTCGGCGCGCGACAGAAGTTCGATGGCGTAGCGTCCCGCTTCCTTTACATCGCTGGGTTCCACTAAAAATCCATCCACTCCGTGCTCGACGACTTCAGGGACGCCGCCGACATTGGTGGCGATTACGGGGACTTCGCAGGCCATGGCCTCAAGCGCGGCCAAGCCGAAGGACTCGAGCTGCGAGGGGAGCAGGAAGAGATCGGCCGCGGAAAGCTTCTGGTAGACGGCGTTTTGCTTGCCGAGGAAGAATACGTCCTTCTGCAGCTTTTTTTTGCGGACGAGATATTCGGCGGCGCCGCGATCGGGGCCGTCGCCGATGAGGACCAGCTTCGCCGGCATTTTGGCGCGCACCAGCGCAAAGATCTCAACGCAGTCTGGCACGCGCTTCACTGGACGGAAATTCGACAAGTGCATGAGGATGGGTTCACCATTGGGGGCCCATTGGGCGCGTAGCTCTTTAGCGTCGGTGCGCGTGTAGAGATCGCAGTTGACGAAGTTGGGGATGACGTCGATGGGGCGCTTGATGTCGAACTCCTTGAGCGTTTGCGCGAGCAGATAGTTGGAGATAGCGGTGACTCCATCGCTCTGCTCGATGGAAAAGCGCGTGATCGGGAGATAGCTGCGGTTGCTGCCGACGAGCGTAATGTCCGTGCCGTGCAACGTGGTGACGAAAGGCAAGCGGCGGGGCGCGGCCATGGAGCGGGCGAGCATAGCGCTGACGGAATGCGGAATGGCGTAGTGGACGTGAAGAATATCGAGTGATTCCGACTCGAAGACTTCGAGCATTTTGGTGGCGAGCGCCAAGGTGTACGGCGGGTGATCGAACAGCGGGTAGGAGACAACCTCCACTTCGTGGAAGAAGATGTGCGGGTCGGCCGTATTCATCCGGATGGGCGGGGCGTAGCTGATGAAATGGACGTCGTGCCCGCGAGCGGCGAGCTCTTGGCCAAGCTCGGTCGCAACAACTCCTGAGCCGCCATAGGTGGGATAACACGTAATGCCGACGCGCATTTGACCGCCGTTTTCGGATCTTCCGACCTGCCGCAGTACCTTACATCAAATCTGCTCGCGAGCGCGCTAACTTGCGGGCGTGGGAGTCCGGATGCTAGAGTCGCCCACCCGGTATCGACCCGGCCTGACAGGCACCCCGTTAGACGCACAAGGGCCCCAGAACGTGACACGCCCGAAAGGAGAAACCGCACCCATTACGGGAGGGGGAACTGGCCTGGGACGAGCGGCCTTTCCGCGTATTGAGGGCGATTGGCACTGACATGGGGAAGAAATTATCGGAAGAGGCGAGAGCCTTCGAGGCCGCCACACGCCGGCATCTGAAAGAAAGCCGCGCGATCGCGATGCTGGGATTCGAGCTGGAATCGGCATCGCGTGGACATGCCATTTTGCGGCTGGATGCGCGCGCACGCCACAAGCAACTCAATAACGTGGTGCACGGAGGGATTCTGGCCGCGCTGGCAGACACCGCGGGAGCGATTGCGGCATACACAACAGTACCGAAGGGAGTGGCGCTGGCCACGATCGAGCTGAAGATCAACTATCTGGAAGGGGTGCTGGGCGGGCGCATCCGGGCCCAGGCGCGCGTGCTGCGCACCGGGCGTAATTTTGTGGTCACGGAATGCGAGATTTTGGACCGCAAGGGCACGCTCGCCGCGAAAGCCTTGTTGACCTTCGGCGCCGCGGGCGGTCACTCGCTCCAGGGATAATTGCGGTTACTCGTCCCCGCCATGCGCGGACTCTTCGCCGTCTTTATAGACGTATTTGATCACGCGCTTGAAGAGCAGCAGGTTGGGGCTGCCTTGCCGCGTGAGCTTAATGCAATCGCGGTCGTACCATTCGACCGTGCCGCGCAGGACTTCGCCATTGTCCAATACGACGGCCATGGGCGTGTGGGCCTGCATCTGCTTGACCCAATAAAAATTTTCCGCGTGGGTTACTTCCGGCGGCGCGGGCTTCTTGCTTGGTGCGGGACCGTTGTTGCCGTGCTGCGGTCGGGGCGGAACTTGTTCCTTCACGTCCGCGAAACCCGGACGGAACATCCGTCGGTTCACCATGACTGCTCCTTAGTGAAATTGCCAGACTGGCTGGTATCACTCGTATGATGCGCCCTGGGGCCGCCGGGTTACAGTAGGGAATTGTAAATTTGAATGTAGCGCGAATGCGGGATTGAAGTTACACCTGTGAGACAGTATGGCGGTCCGGAGTTGTCACCAATGATGCCGCCAAGGCGTCGAGGCCGAGCTGGCGATTGAGGTTGCGGCGTGCGCCGGCGTGGAGTTCGTCGAATCCGGAGATCGCGCGCATGACCCACGCGGTGTTTACTGAATTGGCGAGCGCTGACAGCTCCTTAACGAGCGGCGCGTTGCGAAGTGCCGGCTGTTTGACCCCGGAGGTCAGCTCCAGCAGATCGCTTAGCAGGCCATAAAACACGACGATTTGCTCTTGGAACGAGGACTCGCGGTCTTTCGCCAATGCGGCGGTTTCGACGAAGAGTTGCGCGAAGCCTTCGCCGCGCGCGGCACGCTCCAGAATGCGCAATGCATTCCTTCGCTGCTGGCTGGCTTGCTCGATATTCATTTCGATGGCGAGGCCGGGACTGCCTTCGGCGAGTTGTGCGGCCAGCTTGCGGTCCGCGGG
>CATPAM010000299.1 GCA_955651735.1 Candidatus Acidiferrales bacterium
CTAATATCCATTTCAAAACGCGGACGTTTTCGCCGTAACCGGGCCACAGGAATTTTCCGTCGGCAACGCGCCGGAACCAGTTCACGTGAAAAACTTTGGGCGGATGGGGGATGCGTTTGCCCATCTCCAGCCAGTGGCGGAAATAATCGCCCATGTTGTAGCCGCAAAAAGGCAGCATGGCCATGGGATCGCGGCGCACCACGCCGACGTTTCCGGTGGCCGCGGCGGTGGTTTCGCTGGCCATGGTGGCGCCGACGAAGACGCCGTGCTGCCAGTCAAAGGATTCGTAAACCAGAGGCGCGACGCGCGCGCGGCGGCCGCCAAAAATGAATGCGGAAATGGGCACGCCTTCCGGCGCTTCCCACTTGGGGGAGATGCTGGGCGATTGCTGTGCGGAAACGGTGTAGCGCGCGTTGGGATGCGCGGCGGGCCCTTTGGAGCTGTCCCACTTTTCGTTTTTCCAGTTGATGAGGCCGGGAGGCGGTGGGCTGCCGATGCCTTCCCACCAGGGCTCGCGGTCGGGGGTCATTGCGGTATTGGTGAAGATGGTGTTTTTGTGCAGCGCGCTCATCACATTGGGATTGGTGAGCTTGCCGGTTCCCGGAGCGACACCGAAGAAGCCGGCTTCCGGATTGATGGCGTGGAGATAGCCGTCGTCCGCGATTTTCATCCAGGCAATGTCGTCGCCGACGGTCCAGACGCGATAGCCCTGATCCTGGAGCGCGGAAACCATCATCGCCAGATTGGTTTTGCCGCAGGCGCTGGGGAAAGCCGCGCCCATATAAGTGACTTTGCCGCCGGGCGATTCGAGGCCGAGGATGAGCATGTGCTCGGCCATCCAGCCTTGCTCGCGCGCCAGGTAACTGGCGATGCGAAGCGCAAAACATTTCTTGCCTAGCAGGGCGTTGCCGCCGTAGCCGGAGCCCACCCTCCAGATCAGCTTTTCCTGTGGAAAATGCGCGATGTAGCGGCGCATGGGATCCAAATCGCCGAGGGAGTGCAAACCGGGAACGAAATCGGAAGAAGAGCCGATGCGGTCCAGAGCGACTTTGCCCATGCGCGACATGATGCGCATATTGGCGACGACGTAGGGGCTATCGGTGACTTCCACGCCGGCTTTGCTGATTGGGGAATTCAGGGGGCCCATGATGTAGGGAACCACGTACATGGTGCGGCCGCGCATGGCGCCATCGAAGAGCGCACCAATTTTGTACTTAGCGGCGCCGGGATCCATCCAGTTGTTGGTGGGACCCGCATCCTCTTTTTCAGGGGTGCAGATGAAAGTCAGATGCTCGGTGCGGGCGACGTCATTGGGACTGCTGCGATGCAGATAACAGTTTGGGTAGGTTTTTTCGTTGAGCGTCTCGGAATCGCCTCCGCGAAGCATTTCGGCGATGATGCGCTCGTCTTCTTCCGAGGACCCGTCGCAATACTCGACGCGGTCGGGCTTGGTGAGCCGGGCGGCGTCTTCAACCCAATTTTCGAGTGGAGTCCCCACGATGCTCCTTCTGCGAGAAGGCCAGCGTGCGCCGCAGATAGCGCGTGAAAGCCGTTGCCGATAACGAGTCACCGCCATGAGCCGCAGCTACCCGCATGCGGCGAAGCCAACCGGACGGCGTGAGGTGGGAACTTCAAGCCAGGCTGGCAGGGCGGTATGCAATCGACACTGACAGTGTATGTTACCGGTCCGCGGGTGCGCAAGATGAGGTGAGAGGTGCTCATGTTTGACGGGGCCAGCCGGTGCGGATGCCAGCGCTGCGGGTTTCGTCATGTTTTTACCCGGAAATAGTCGGAGGGGCAGGGCTGCTGCGGTTCCTCTTGCCCGCGTTTTTCGGCGGTCTCCGGTCTGTGCATATCGAAGATGATGTTTTCACCTTCGATGACGGTGCGTTGGGTATGCCATCCCGGGTGTTTTCGTAAGAGTGGCAAACAAAGGACCTGCGGGAGCATGAGTGCGTAAGAGTGGCAAGCAAAGGACTTACAGAGAAGCGTTTCTGCGCGAGTACGCAATGGGAAACGCATGGGCGGCGCCCAAAGATTTGCGCGCGGAGAAAACGCGGAGATCGGCAACCTGGAACGGCTGCGCCAACGAGACGAGGCTGGAAAGCGAGCGTCACAAACAAACCTACCACGATTTCTTTTACCTTATCAATAGATATCTTTGTCGGTAACCATTCGAACGGCGGAAAGCAGCAAAGGCTATATTTTGCCAGCGCACCGGTCTATAACGTCTATTTAACAAAAGGGAGGCTAATCCCATGTCAAAACCACCCTATCGGGTTTTGCGAGTGATTCTGGGTATCTTCTCGCTGTTCACGGCGGGGGGAGGGCTGATCATCATTTTCAGCAGCAGGCCGACGGTGATGCGCCTTCTACTCCGGCCTCCCGAGTCGGAGGTATCAACCTTACTGCTCCTCGTAACGAAAGAGATGGGCGGGCTCATTCTGATGCTCAGCGTGATGCTGTTCTTCGCCTATCGCGATCCTGCGCGAAACGTGGCCATTCTCGACGCGCTAACTGTCGGCCTCTGCATACTGGCCTTTACACCGTTATGGTCTCTTTACACGCTGGACATGCGACAACTTTATCCGAGCTACCTGATTTTGGGGCGGTCTGTCGTGCGTTTGGTGCTGGCGGCGCTGCTTTTCTACCTGCGACCGCAAGAGAGTGTTCCTAAGCCATCTTAAGAATTGTGGTTGCTTTCCCGGGGATCAAGTCTCGGATTCTGTGGGGATTCCTCGGCCGTTTTCTGCACATGAGGCGAGCAAAGGATGCCGGATTAAGCCCGTGAAATTCAGAGATAAGGAGGCAACGAAGGATTGTGAATTGGGGGTGAGTGGCTTAGACTTCGGACGAAATTGGGGAGGGAACGATGCAAACGCGAAGAACTTTCTTGGGGTCGGTGGGAGCGGCGGCATTGGGCGTGGCCGGACGGGCGGCATTGAGCGGAGAGACGGCGGCCGCGGAGGACGGCATGAAGAATTTGGACGATGCCGAACGCGGCAGCGCGGATGCGGCTTCGGGCGAGAAGATGTTGTTTTGGGTGGCGGTTTCGACGCCGTGCGACAAGAACCTGAGTTTTGATCCTGAGCTGTACAAGGATTTGCTGGCGTATTTGAAGTCGCAGGGCGCGGATGGCGTGGTGGTGCTGGGAACGACCGGAGAGTTTCCCTCGTTTTCGTTTGCCGAGCGGAAGAAGGTTGCGGAGACCGCGCTCAAGAACCGGAATGGCTTGAACATCATCGTGGGACCTGGAACGTCGAATTTTCCGGAGACCATCGAGCTCTCGAAGCATGCGGAAGAGCACGGCGCGGACGGGTTGTTGATTGTTCCGCCCTTTTATTACAAGCGCGTGCAAGTAGAACCGCTGACGAAGTATTACTCGATGATCTTCGAGCAGGTGAAAATCCCCATCAACCTGTATCACATCCCGTTTGCGAGCGGCGTGCCGATTTCGCATGAGCTGCTGCACAGCCTGGGGCACTATCCCAACTTGGCGGGGATCAAGGATTCGGTGAGCGATCCTGAGGTGTATCACCGTTTCGTGGCAGAATTCCCGCGACTCAACATGCGTACGGGGACGGATGTGAATTTGAAGTATGCGTTGGAGCATGGGATGGGGGCGATTTTGGCGGAGGGCAATAACTTCACGAAGCAGATTGCGGCGGTGTTTGCGGCGAAGCGCGCGGGCAAGGATATCGATGAGCCGATTGAGAGGCTGAATGCGGCGCTGAAGTTGTTGCGTGCGGGCGGGGTGGATGAGTATGGGCCGATGAAGTACGCGCTGAGCTTGCAGATGGGGACGCGCCAGTTTTATCAGCGGCCGCCGAACTCGGATGTAACTGAAGAGCAGAAGGCGACGATTAAGGCGGCTTTGGAAGAGATTAAGAGGATGGGGTGAAGGCTTCTGCTGGATGAGCACACAGCCAAAAATGGCTGTGCCACGGTTGGGGAACTCATGGGAGGGTCGGAATGTTTCCATGGAACGTAAAAGGATTCGTGCGTTTGTGTGTGATCGGGAGTGTCTTGGCAGTGCTGCCCATCGTGGCTGCGGCGCAGTGGAAGGCCAAGGATACGGAGTGGCCGAGCTATGCGGCGGACCTGGCGGGGACGCGGTACCGGCCACTGGATCAGATCAATGCCGCGAACTTCAACGATTTAGAGATTGCCTGGCGGATCAAGACGGACAATTTTGGGAACCGGCCGGAATACAAGCTGGAAGGCACGCCGCTGATGGTAAACGGCGTTGTGTATACGACGGCGGGATCGCGGCGCGCGGCGATTGCGCTGGACGCGGTGACCGGTGAGTTGTTGTGGGTTCACGGAGAACATGAGGGTGCGCGCGGTGGAGCGGCGCCGCGGCAACTCTCCGGACGCGGGCTGGCGTATTGGTCGGACGGAAAAGAAGAGAGGATTTTGTATGTGACGCCTGGATATCAGCTCATCTGCCTGGATGCGAAGACGGGGATGCGCGTACCAGGGTTTGGAAACAAGGGCGCGGTGGATTTGAAGCTGAATGATGACCAGGAGATTTTGCCGGATTTAACGACGGGGGAAATCGGAATTCAATCGGCGTCTGTGGTGGCGAAGGATACGGTAATTGTCGGCGCGGCATTTCGCGAAGGCATGACCCCGAAGAGCATGCGCAACAACAAGGGGTACGTGCGGGGATTTGATGTGCGCACGGGGAAGCGGCTGTGGATTTTTCACACCATTCCGAAGCAAGGCGAGCTTGGGTATGACACTTGGCTGAACGGTTCGGCGGACTACACCGGGAACACGGGAGTTTGGACCCAGGTTACGGTGGACGAAGAATTGGGGCTGGTGTATTTGCCGGTGGAATCGCCGACAAACGATTTTTACGGCGGGCACCGACCGGGGAACAATTTGTTTGGCGAATCACTGGTCTGTGTGGATTTGAAGACCGGGCAGCGGAAGTGGCACTACCAGTTGGTGCATCATCCGCTGTGGGACATGGATATTTCCTCCGCGCCGATTTTGGCGGACATTACGGTCGATGGAAAGCCAGTAAAAGCGGTGGCGCAACCGTCCAAGCAGGGATTTCTTTATGTTTTCGACCGTGTGACCGGGAAGCCAGTGTGGCCGTTCGAGGAGAAGCAGGTTGAAGTGGGAACGGTGCCGGGCGAATGGTATTCGCCGACGCAGCCGATTCCGTCAAAGCCACCGGCTTACAGCCGCAACGGAGTATCGCTAAACGATCTTGTGGACTTTACGCCGGAGATCAACGAGCGAGCGAAGGCCATCGCGTCGAGATATCACCTAGGACCGGTGTACACACCGCCATCGGAAAGCAAGATTGACGGGACGCTGGGGACACTGACCGTGGGGACGGCGTCGGGCGGCACGAATTGGCCGGGAGGATCCTACGATCCGGAGACGCACATGGTGTATGCGTTTGCCTGCAACGCTTGCGCGGAGCCGATTGGGTTGGTGCGCGCGCCGAAAGAAGTTTCAGACATGAATTACATCGCCGGTACGGCGGGAGAAGAAGTGAAAATTCTGCGCGGACCCGGCGAAAACGCCGGAGCGGATTCGCCCATGCCGCCGAAGAAGAGAGCGGGCAGCGGGTATGTGGCGCTGAACCTGGACGGATTGCCGCTGCTGAAGCCGCCGTACGGGACGATCAGCGCCATCGATCTCGATAGGGGCGAAATCGTTTGGCAGATCGCGCACGGGGAAACGCCGGACGTGGTGCGGAATTATCCGGCGCTGAAGGGCGTGAATATTCCGCGGACGGGGCAGGAGACCTATAACATTGGGACGCTGGTGACTAAGACCTTGGTGATCGCCGGCGACGGGCAGATCACCACAACCTCGGATCATCCGCGCGGCGCGATGCTGCGGGCTTATGACAAAAAGACCGGGAAGGAAGTCGGCGCGGTGTACATGCCGGCGCCGCAGAGCGGTTCGCCGATGACGTATATGGTAAACGGCAAGCAGTACATCGTTGTGGCGGTGAGCGGCGGGGCGTATTCGGGGGAATATATTGCGTATAGTTTGCCGTCGGCGGAGTGAGGCTGGGAGATTGCGCACAGCGGATTGTTGGGTGCCGAGATGGGGCGCAGCAGTGCGGCGCCACGGGATTTTGCGCGCGATTTGTCTTGCGGCAATGCTGATCGTGGTTCTTTGCGGCGAAGTTCTGGCGCGAGCGACGGGGAGAACGGCGCGGGCGCAAGAGACGGCGTCGACGTCGCGGTCGGTGTGGGACGGAGTGTACACGGACGAACAGGCGAAGCGCGGCGAGGAGATGTATCGGAAAGAATGCGCTTCGTGTCATGGGGACACGCTGGTGGGCGGAGGCGGCGCGGCGGCGCTTACCGGTGGGGCATTTCTTTCGAATTGGAATGGGCTCACGGTCGGAGATTTGTTTGACCGCATTCGCAAGACGATGCCGCAAGGTTCGCCGGGAAAATTGACCAAGCAGCAGGACGCGGACATCCTGGCCTACTTGCTGAGCTTTAATAAGTTTCCCGCGGGAAAAACGGAATTGCAGAAGCAGGTGGAGTTTTTGAGGGAGATTCGGTTCGAAGCGACGAAGCCCGAAGCGAAGTGAGGACTACGATTTGGTGAGGAGGCGATATGAAGAAGATGGTGCCAGTGTTGGTGATGGGCGCGGCGTTTGCGGGATTCGTAGCAGGTCAGGCGATGCGGCCGAAGCCGGAGGGTGTGCTGAGCGGGCATTTCGACGAGCTTTCCATGATGCCGAGCGCGCTCGCGCAGGACAAAGGCGAAGTGATGCCATTCGGCTACAATTCGCCGCGCGAGCCGGCGCTGGCGCCTGATGCGCCGCCCATCACTTATTGGAATATCGACGATATTCGCAAGGCGCACACGGACTTGGCGGAGAAAGCGGCGAAAGCGCTGACACAAGCAGGCAGCGGAAGCTCGCAGTCGTTTGGCGGCGGACCGGTGCACGTGCAGACGCGAAACTTCAGCATCTTTATGCTGTATCGCGCGCACCGCGAGCAGCCAGTGTTGAGCTTGACGAAGGTCAACAGCGTGTGGGACGACGCGGAGATGCACGCTGGAGCTTACGATTTTTACGTGATCACCGGTGGAACTGGGGAAATGATCGTGGGCGGGAAGATCGCGAACCGGCAGAATTTGCGGGACAAGGACGGAATCATTCCCGGCGAATATCGCGGCCAGCCGATCGAAGGCGGGCATACTTTCAAGGTGAAGGCTGGGGATTGGTTGCTGATTCCGCCGGACACGTCGCTCCAGCCGAAACCGGACGCCGGCGGGTTCAGTTACATGATCATGAAAATAAATGTGGGCGTTTATCCGTGGAGCCTGGTGCGCTGACGGCCCGCGAACGCGTTAGGAGTTCCATGCCACGCGCGAAAGCTGGCGCTTGCGATTTTCCCATTCCGCCCCGGAGAGGATGCGCGGCGCCACTTCGATGAGCCGCGGCGTCAGCTTGAAGACCGCGAGGGCCGTCCAAGGCTTTCCGTCGCGGGTGTGGAAGGCGCGCTCGTTCAGCAATTCGGCCATGTGCTTATAAGATTGGTCCTGGACAACCATCTCAGCCAGGTGATTCAGAACTTGCATTTCGGTGGGATTCTCTTCCAGGTGCAGGCAATCGCCGGCGATGCGGGTACCGTAGGGGATTTCTTCACCGGGGACTAGTTCCGCGGACCGGGCGGGGGGCTCCACTTGCACCTCGCGCTCCCACTCGACGGCAACCATGCGCCATCCAGCCGCTTCACGTTGGTTGAGGTAATCGGTGCTGGGCCGAGCCGAAAGAGCTTCGCGAATCCACTCCATCTTTTTCATGGAACGTCTCCTTGACGACCCGCTCGCTTAGGCGACGAAAACAGGCACACCCACCTGGTAGTGGCGGGGAGCAATTTTCTCGCCCTTATCCTCGGCACGTAAATCATTAAAGCAAAACGGCTTAGCTTGCGCGCGCGACGGTCTGAACAGCGCGGAAATGTCCGTTCGTGGGATGGTTTGTGGCGTCACCGGACACTGGCATGAGCGACCCGCGACAGAAGCGTCAACAAATAGAGCTCTTTCGTCCCTCGCCGGTTATGATCTCGGCGTCTTACTTGTCCACACTACATCTCCAGGCCGACCCGGTCCCGCCTCATCTTGGGGGTGTCCCATGCAAGCAGACGCGAAGGGAAAGCGAGCAGAAGAGCGCAAGCACTTGAAAGTAGGAGTGGATCTATGCAGCGTGGACGTACGAAGGCCCGCGCACTCCGGAGTTACGGGCAAGGCAAGCTCGCACGGAGCACGAGTGCTGACCCGCAAGGCGTTGAAGTCCAACCAGCGGCTCATCGTGCGCTCGTTGCTGCGAAGCTACCGGTCGAGAGCCAGAGTGGTGTATTGCGTGCCCGCGGAAGGCGGATTATACGCCGTTGGACTGCAGCTCTACGCCAGTGCCGGGGAATGGGTATCGCCGGAATAAATTCTGGTGACCGTTCCCCCATCCGGCTTCTGCAATGCCTGCAACAAGAGGAGGCCGGAGTCGCGATGGTATGATGGCCAAGTGTACGCGCAGAAACTTAGGGTTGAAGTCGTGATACGGGGGGAGCGGCGCCTGTGTCCACTGGGGTGGCTGGATCAATTTTGCATGCGGAACTTCACGAATGCGGTGGAGTTTGACGATACGTTGCCGCTGGCCGATGGGATTGTGGAAACGAGCTTTCGAGTTACCCCCGAACGCTTTGCGGAGAGCCTGGGAGCATGGCTCACGCAGAGGGGGAAGGGTGAAGGGCAGGCGTTGCGCGTCGAGGTAGGGACGACTACGTGAGTTTGTCAGGCTGCCGAGTCGCGTTTCGCGCCGCCAAGGAGCGCTTTGATCTCCGGCAGGGCGGCCTGCACCGCGGCGTCACCGACGGCGACAAGCTCGTCGGTGCGCGTGAAGTCGTCCCACACGAAAGGCTTCACGTCGGGTTCGATGATGACGTCCGCTTGCTGGCGCCAGGCGATTTCGCCGTGGCGCTGGATGATGTTGAAGGAGCGGCTGATGACGTCGGCGACCGTGCGGGGATCTTCCAGGTTTCCGGCTTCGAGATAGATGGCGATGACGATATCCGCTCCGAGCAGCAGAGCACCTTCGACAGGAACGGGTGCGGTGAGAAAACCATCCACGAGCGTGCGGCCTTCGAACTGAATGGGCACGAAAAGTCCCGGGTACGAGCAAGAGCCTCGCAGCGGAGGGAGTAGTGGTCCGCGAGTGTAGTACACGGAAATTCCTGCGTTGATGTCCGTGGCAGCTATGGCGAAGGGAGTTTTCAATTCTTCGAAGGTTTTCACATGCGTGAATCGCGTAAAGTATTTTTCCATGCGCTGGTTGGTGGCCAGGCCGAGCCAGGAAGGCGTCCAGCGTCCAAAATCCGCGAAGGTGGTGCCGCTGGCAATGCGCTGCATGCTGTCCAGCGGCACGCCCGCGCAGTAACAGGCGCCGATCAAAGCGCCGACGCTGGTACCTGCAACACAATCAATGGGAATGCCGGCGTTGATCAGCGCGCGAAGCACACCGACGTGTGCAATGCCACGCGCGAATCCGCCAGCCAGCGCGAGCCCCACGCGCAAGCGTTCGCTGTTCGGTCGCTCCTCGCCGGTGGCGAAAGAATGAAGTTTATCCTTCGCGTTCCGCAACCAGTCAAGGGCGTTGGATACTTTGTCTTCCAGCATTGGTCTATTCATTTTAGGGCCACTCAAGTCCTGGGGCATAGCGTTTGACCGGGGAATGCCGGTTTTGTAACCTGTCCTGCCGTCTGATTTTCTTAAAAGAGCATCCATGAAACGTCGGATTGAAAAGGCTGTCGTGCTGGGCGCGGGGACGATGGGTTCGCGCATCGCGGCGCATTTTGCCAATGCCGGGCTGCCGTGCATTTTGCTGGATATCGTGCCGCCCAATTTAACGGCGGATGCGCCGGCCGCGGAGCGCAACAAGATTGTGCGCGCGGGTCTGGAAGCCGCAAAGAAATCGAAGCCTGCGGCATTTTTTACTTCCGCGCTGGCGGAACGCGTGGCCATCGGCAATTTTGAAGACGATCTGGCGCGCTGCGCGGAGGCCGACTGGATCATCGAAGTGGTTGCCGAAAATCTGGAGATTAAGCGCAAGCTGCTTTCGCGCGTGGCGCAGGTTCGCAAGCCGGGCGCGATTGTAACTACTAACACTTCCGGGCTGCCTGTGCATTTGATTGCGGAAGGCATGAGCGAGGAATTTCAGCAGCACTGGGCGGGGACCCATTTTTTCAATCCGCCGCGCTATTTGAAATTAGTGGAAGTGATTCCGGGGCCGAAAACCTCGCCCGAGGTGATCGAGGCGCTCAGCGAGTTTTGCGATCGCGGGCTCGGCAAAGGCGTGGTCATTGCCAAGGATACTCCGAATTTCATCGCCAACCGCATCGGGACGTTTTCGATGCTGAATGCCCTGCGGTTAATGGGCACGCTGGGAATGACCGTGGAGGAGGTAGATGCATGCACCGGGCCGGCCATTGGGCAGCCGAAATCGGCTACCTTTCGAACCGCGGACATTGTGGGAATCGATGTTCTAGCGCATGTTGTGAAAAACATTTACGAGTCCGTGGCCAACGATGAATCGCGCGAGATGTACCGCCTCCCGGCGCTGGTCGAAGAGATGGTGCGACGCGGCTGGCTGGGGGACAAGACCGGGCAGGGATTTTACAAGCGCGTGAAGGGCGACGGCGCCTCGGAAATTCTCACTCTCGATGTGCACACCATGGAATACCGGCCGCGGCAGAAAGCGCGATTTGCTTCGATCGAAGGGGGTAAAACGATTGAAGACACGCGGCAGCGTTTGCGGGCGCTGGTGGGGCCGATTCTTGAGGGTCAGAAGGGCGATAAGGCGCAGCAATTTTTGTGGGGCTCGATCTCGGAGACATGTTTATATGCGGCGCGGCGCGTGCCTGAAATTTCTGACAGCATCGTAGATGTGGATCGCGCGATGCGTTGGGGATTTGGCTGGGAGCTGGGCCCGTTCGAGGTGATGGACGCCATTGGCGTGAAGGCTTTCGCGGAACAGGTGCAGACGGAGGGACGCACTCTGCCGGCCACCATCGAGAAACTGCTGGCCAGCGGTCGAGGCGCGTTTTATGAATCAGCGAAGGGCGCGACGACGGTTTTTGAGCCCCTGAGTGGTGCGGCGAAAGCGGTGGAACCGCCGAGCGGCGTCGTGGTTCTTAAATCGCTGAAGGATGCCGGGCGGGAAGTCGAGCGCAATTCGGGCGCGAGCCTGATCGATCTGGGCGACGGCGTGGTGTGCTGCGAATTTCACGCAAAGATGAACGCTATTGGCGCGGACTTGATCGGC
>CATPAM010000300.1 GCA_955651735.1 Candidatus Acidiferrales bacterium
CACCAAGGTGACTTGCGCTCCCGAGCCCTGCCCCTGGTCGGCGCCGTAGTTCGTGGTGGTTACACGAAATTCCTCAACGGAATCTTGCGTGACCGGCAATACGGAGGTGAACGCGTAGCCGTTGGACTGGTCGTTCACGTCCACGCCGTCCAGCGTGACGTTGCTCTGGTCGCTGCGCGCGCCATTCACCGCGCCATTGCGAGTGTCCTGATCCTTGTCGCCGATACGATTGCCCGTGTAGGACACCCCTGCCTGCAGGCTGAGCAGGTCGGGGACGTTGCGGCCTTCGAGGGGGAGCTGGCTCACCTGTGTTTCGTCAAAGGAATTGCCGATGGAGGCGTCGACCAGATTTATTGCTGGAGCTTCGGAGGTTACCCTAACCGTCTCGCTGGTGCCACCGATGGTCAACTGCACGTTGGCCGTTGCCGGTGTATTGACCAGCAATTGCAAGTCGGTCTGCTCGTACCGGCGAAACCCGGCGGCGGTCACAGCCAACTTATAGGTTCCCGGAGGCACGAAGAGAAACTGATACTCCCCTTGTTCGCCGGTTGTTGAGGTGCGCTCCGTCTTGGACTCGGAGTTCGCCAAGACCACGCTGGCCCCTGCCACTGCCTTGCCGCTGGGGTCTACGACCGTACCGCGCACCGACGTGGTGGCTTGTCCCCAAGCGGAGCTGCCCACCACCAGAAATGCGACCAGCGCCACGGCCATCCTGCACAGAATCCATGAAGCTGGCGGACGGAACGCGAGGAGGATGCACAACGAGACAGGCGATGCTCCGCAAGAGAGTCGCGCCGCTCCAGACGCGCCTTTCGATTTCTGCGATTTTTTGGTTCTCATACAAGTGCACCCTCGCTTTCCGGTGGGATAACTTTGGAACTCACTTTCGTGCGCCGGGCGGAATGAAAGTCACTTCGAACTTACCAAATAGCGCGCCTTCTATTCCCCGGGGCACGACGACACTCGCCGTCCGCGAAATCGCTTCCAACTTCGTATTCTGATGTCTAGAATCGGTCGATTCGCAAATGACCATGTGCTGGTCGAATAGAAAAACTGAGCTAACATCCCCACCCCCAGAATGCGCCGAATGCGAACCTTACTATAATTCGACAAACTCTGTTTGAATGGCACGAAGCTATATTGGGTCGCGGCACACTGTCAAGAAGAAAACATTCCCTTGCGAGGCTCCAGACAGGCGGCGCACCGCTCTGCGGCACGTCGTCAGTCCATTACGCCGTGAAAGCGGCGGCCCCTGTGCCTGCGGTGGGCAGGGCAGGCAGGCAAGACCGCCGCACTTCATACGGACCTGCTAGAATCAGCGCGCCGAAGAGGAGCATCGATGAAACTCGATTTACTGGCGATTGCTGCGCACCCCGATGATGTCGAACTGACGTGCGGCGGGACGCTGATTAAGACGGCACGGCGCGGCTACAAGACCGGCATTCTGGACCTCACCGCAGGGGAGATGGGTTCGCGCGGCACGCCGGAAACGCGCGCCAGAGAAGCGGCCAAAGCCGCAAAGCTGCTGGGCGTTTCGTGGCGCGGCAGTCTGGGCGTGCCTGATTCTGATGTGCAACCGACGCGTCAGCACAAGCTGAAACTGGCCGGCGTAATCCGCGAGCTCCGCCCAAAAACAGTGATCCTGCCCTACTGGGAAGCGCGCCACCCCGACCACTACCATGCTTCGACGCTCGGTTACGAAGGCTGCTTTCTCGCGGGACTGAAACAGTTGGCGCTCGATGGCGAGCCGTATCGCCCGTTCAAAATTTTGTACGCCACTTCCTTCGCCACGGTACGCCCGACCTTCGTGGTGGACATTACCAGAGAATTCGTCCAGCGCCGCAAAGCCATTCTGGCGTTTGGATCGCAGTTCCGCCCAACCAAGGGCGCGCGCAAAAGCAAAGTCTATCTCGCCATCGAACGCCTGGAAGACGAAATGAACCAACTGGCGCGCCACTATGGGCAGATGATCGGGGTGAAGTATGGCGAACCGTTCCTGACGAAGGAGCTGATGCAGGTTGAGGACGTGGTGGCGATGAACGTTCGTTCGATCTGAGGTTAAGTGGGACAGCCATTTCGGGCTGTCCGGTCCACAGCCTTAGAGCTTCTCTTCTTCCTGGGCGGGTGAAAATCCGGGAATATTGTGGCCGCCGGGGTTGCGCTCGGCCTTCACCCGAATCAGCGCTTCCCCCTCCGACCCGGACTTGCGCATAATCACTATGGTGCTGAGGGCTTCGTTATACAGGCGGGTCACCAGATAAATGTCCCGGGTGCCATCCTTCTTCCACAGCTGGCCAATCTGGATTTTCGAAACGCCCATACTCAGACTTTGACTCTAGTGGGCGCGGACCGCGGGTGTCAACTTGCCACTGCCAGTTGTTGCTTAGAAACCACAGGGTATGGGCCGCCGTAGGATGGCGCCCCCCCTCGCGGCTACAGGAAACCTCTGCCGCTCGCGCGACGATTGCAACTCGCCACAGGAAACCTTCTTTCTAGCCTTGACATCGTACTCACCAGGACAGAAGTACGTCCAACCTGAGATAAGCGGGTGTATACTGTGGACAGTCGAAGCGGGAGGCGGACACCATGAAAGAAACCCTAGGCAAGGCGCTGAGACTCGGACTTCTGGCCACCTTGGCTGGCGGCACGGTACTGGCGCAGAGTCCTCCACCGGCTCCGGATCCCGCAAAGACACAGCCGCAATCCGAGCAGACACAGACCGGCCAGCAAAAACCAATCGAACAGAAGGATACGGTCAATCCCAAAAATTCCAAGGAAGATGTCGAGGCCATCGGCAACCGCAGCGTTGGCAAAGGCATCAATTTGTATTCTCTCGAGCGCGAAATCGCCCTGGGCAAGGGACTGGCGCAGGAAGTCGAGCGCTCTTCCAAGCTGATCGATGATCCGGTGGTCACCGAATACGTGAATCGCGTCGGCCAGAATCTGGTGCGCAACTCCGATGCGCGCGTGCCCTTCACCATCAAGGTCATCGACTCCGACGAAGTCAATGCCTTCGCATTGCCCGGCGGATTTTTCTACGTCAACAGCGGCTTGATTCTGCGCGCGCAGGAAGAGTCTGAACTTGCCGGCGTAATGGCCCACGAAATTTCGCACGTCACCGCGCGCCACGGCACCAAGAACGCCACTAAAGGCGAACTGATGCAGATGGCCACGATTCCGCTGATGCTGCTCGGGCCCGTAGGCTGGGCTGGCTACGGACTCTACGAAGGGTTGAACATCGCCATTCCGCTCACCTATCTTAAATTCAATCGCGACTCCGAGCGTGAAGCGGACTTTCTCGGCCTGCAGTATATGTACAAGGCCGGCTACGACCCCAACGCTTACGTGACCTTCTTCGAGCGCATCCAGGCCGACGAGAAGCGCCGCCCGGGCACGATCCCCAGAGTGTTCTCCACGCATCCGCCGACGCCGGAGCGCATCGAGAACGCGCAGAAAGAAATCGCGCGCATTCTCCCGGCGCGTCCCGAATACATCGTGACCACCTCCGAGTTTGACTCTGTGAAGGGCCGCCTGCGCAACATCATGTTCGCCCGCAAGGTGCAGGAC
>CATPAM010000301.1 GCA_955651735.1 Candidatus Acidiferrales bacterium
AGATCGATTACGCCAGCGAGCGTGGTGCCGGATTTGAGCGCGCGTTCGGAGGCGCGCTGAATGGTGGGGCCGTCGGCGAGTGGATCGCTGAAGGGGACGCCAAGTTCGATGACGTCGGCGCCGGCTTCGGCGAGGGCGAGGACAAATTGCAGCGTGGCGTTGAGCGAGGGATCGCCCGCGGTGATGTAGGCGACGATGCCGAGCTCGCCGGAGGCACGCAGTTCGGCGAATCTCTTGGAGATACGGATCGAGTTGGAAGTCGCCGCGATCATGGATTTTTGAGAAGGATAAAGACTAGAGCAGGCGGGAGTAAGTGTCCATATCCTTGTCGCCGCGGCCGGAGAGATTGAGGATGACCAGGTCCTCGGGGGTGAATTGCGCGCGGCGCTCGATGAGGCCGGCGATGGCGTGGGCGGATTCGAGCGCGGGAATGATGCCCTCGGTTCGGGCGAGGGTGCGCGCGGCGTCGAGCGCGGCGGAATCGGAGACCGCGGAATATTGGGCGCGGCGCTGGTCGGCGAGCCAGGCGTGCTCGGGGCCGATGGCGGGATAGTCGAGGCCGGCGGAGATGGAATGCGTAGTGGCGATTTGGCCGTCGCTGTTTTGCAGGACGTAGGTGTAAGTGCCTTGCAGCACGCCGGGACGCGCACCGGCGTAGCCTTGCGCTGCGGCGAGGCGCGCGGCGTGTTCTCCCAATTCGTTGCCGCGGCCGCCGGCTTCGATGCCGATCATTTTTACATCGGAATCGCGCAGGAAAGCATAGAAGAGGCCGATGGCGTTCGAACCGCCGCCGACGCAGGCCAAGAGGTGCGTGGGCAGGCGCTTTTCGGCGGCGAGAATTTGTTCGCGGGCTTCGCGGCCGATGACGGACTGAAAATCGCGGACCATCGTGGGATAGGGATGGGCGCCGAGAACGGAGCCGAGCAGATAGTGCGTGGTGCGGACGTTGGTGACCCAGTCGCGCATGGCCTCGTTGATTGCGTCCTTCAGCGTTCGGCTGCCGGAATCGACGGCGACAACTTGCGCGCCGAGCAGGTGCATGCGCGCGACGTTGAGCGCCTGGCGCGCCATGTCTTCGGTGCCCATGTAGACCACGCATTCGAGGCCGAGATGCGCGGCGATGGTGGCGGAGGCCACGCCGTGCTGGCCTGCGCCGGTTTCCGCGACGATACGCGGCTTGCCCATTTTAAGCGCGAGCAGACCCTGTCCGATGGCATTGTTGATTTTGTGCGCGCCGGTGTGCAGGAGATCTTCGCGCTTGAGGTAGATGCGCGGGCCGCCGAGATGTTCAGTGAGACGCGAGGCGAATTGCAGCGGCGTGGGGCGTCCGGCGAAATTCTTCAGCAAGCTTTGCAGTTGCGATTGAAACGATACGTCGGACTTGGCGATTTCGTAGGCGCGCTCGAGCTCGAAGAGCGGCACCATCAGCGTTTCGGGCACGTAGCGACCGCCGTAGGGGCCGAAGCGGCCCGGCGCGGTGGTCAGCGATTGGAGGATGGAGCTCATGGGTGAGTAGGATTCGCTTGCGGCGTTTCGAGTTGTTGCTCGGCGCGGCGAACTTCGTCGATGAATTCCCTGAGCCGGGCGTGATCTTTTTTGCCGGGCTTCGTTTCGATACCGCTGGCGACGTCGACTCCGTAGGGCCGCACGAGGCGAATGGCCTCCGCAACGTTTTCGACCTTGAGACCACCTGACAAAATGATACGGCGGTTGGTGGCGGCGCGGCGCGCGAAGTCCCAGTCGGTGGTTTGGCCCGTTCCGCCATATTGGCCGGCGCGGGCGGCGTCGAGGAGAAAGGCGAAGACGTCGGAGTAGCGATCGAGCGTAGCAAGAGCAAAGTTGGCGTCGACGCGAAAGGCTTTGATGACGGGAAGCGAGCTGGCGACGCGCGAAACGATGTCGGGAGTTTCGTCGCCGTGTAGCTGCGCGGCATCGAAGCGCACGAAGGCGCGCAGGGAGTTGATGTCGGCGGGCTTGGCGTTGACGAAGACGCCGACGGCTTCGATTTCCTTAGGGAGCTTGGAGCGAATTTGCGCGGCGTCGGCGGTCACCACGCGGCGGAGACTTTTTTCGTAGAAGTTGAAGCCGAGGGAGTTGGCGCCGGCATCGGTGGCGGCTTTGGCGTCGGCAAGATTGGTGATGCCACAGATTTTGATGCGAATCATACGCGGTTAGCCCTGCGGCGGCGATGTGCCAAGAAGATTTGCGAGCGCCACGGCGGGATCGGGCGCGAGCATGAGATGTTCGCCGATGAGGAAGGCGTCGAATCCGGCAACGCGCAGACGAAGAAGGTCATCGTGCGTGCGCAGGCCGGATTCGCTGACCGCGATGCAATGGTCGGGAATTTGGTCGATCAGCTCGAAGGAAGTTTCCGCGCGTACGGTGAGCGTCTTCAAGTCGCGGTTGTTTACGCCAAGGATGCGGGCGTCTGCGGCCAGCGCGCGGTTGAGTTCGACGCTGGTGTGAACTTCGACGAGCGGCTCCATGCCGAGTTCACGGCCGAGGACGATCAGGTCGCGAAGCTGCGCATCGTGCAGTGTTGCCACAATCAAGAGAAAACTGTCGGCGTCATTGGCGCGGGTTTCCCACACTTGCCAGGGATCGAAAATAAAATCCTTGCGAAGGACAGGCAGAGAGATAATTTTTCGGGCTTCGCGAAGATTCTTGAGGGAGCCATGAAAGAATTCTTCCTCGGTGAGGATGGAAAGCGCAGCCGCGCCGGCGGCTTCGAGGGCACGAGCCAGCGCGACGGCGTCGAAAGGATCGCGCAGAACACCGCGCGAAGGAGATGCCGGCTTTAGCTCGGCCAGAATGTTGATACCGTCGCGGGAGAGTGCCGCGGCGAAATTGCGCAGCGGGGTGGCTGCTTTCGCTCCGTACTTCAGAGCGGTTTCCGGCAGGACCTTCTTGCGATGGTCGACCGCGGCGCGGCGCGCATCGAGAATGCGGTCCAGCACCGTTCCGGTATTGGCCTGAGCAGACATAGCGGTAACTTTGTATGCTAGGGGGCGCGAGCGGATTTGGTCAAGGAGCGGCTGCCGGTTGAAACGCAGGGGAGACGATGAGCTATCGAGCGCAGTATGGGTCGCTGCTGGAGGACATTGCCAAGGAAGCGGATGCCATAGCGATGAGATATTTTCGCGCGGATGAAATGCGCGTCGAAAGAAAGCGTGACGGGACGGCGGTTACGCAGGCGGATCGCGCCGTGGAGGAGATGGCGCGGGCGAAAGTGACCTCGAGCGGCCTTGCGCTCGATGTGCTGGGAGAAGAAATGAGCGGAAGCGAGGAAAACCGTCCACGTTCTGGAAAGTTCGCGCGGCTGATTATCGATCCCATCGACGGGACGGAGGAATTTTCGCGCGGCATTCCTACGTTCGGAACGCTGCTGGCGATTGAACGCGACGGCGAAATCGTGGCGGGGATGGCCAGCGCGCCGGGACTCGCGAGCCACTGGTGGGCGTATCGAGGGGAGGGCGCGTATCGCAATGGGAAGAGGATTCACGTCTCGAACGTAGCGAAGCTGAGCGAGGCGATGGTGTTCACCACGGGGACGGGGCCAAGCAAGGACAAATTGGCTCAAGAAAAGATCCGGCGCGTTCCCGATGCCGCTCGCAGCGGACGCGCTCTTGGAGGATTCTGGCAGCACATGCTGGTGGCAGAAGGAGCTACGGAAGCGGCGCTGGACTGGACGTCGAAGCCGTGGGACATAGCGCCGCTGGGAGTGATCGTTGAAGAGGCGGGTGGGAGGTCGACGAACGTGCGCGGCGAGCGGACCATCTATACGGGGACTCTTCTGAGCACCAACGGAAAGATTCACGACGAAGTGTTGCGACTGTTGCAGTGAGATTTTATTAGGGGGTTACACCGTAAAAGCGACGGCCAGTCCGCCGCACTCCAAGAGGACTCAAATGGACATAACAGCGCAGGGGCGGAAGGCAGAGGAGCTGCGGAAATTGCATGGGGGGCCGCGTGTGTTGGTGTTGCCGAATGCTTGGGATGTGGCGAGCGCTCGGGTGCTGGAGGAATTGGGATATCCGGCGATCGCGACGACCAGCGCGGGTGTGGCGTTTGCGTTGGGTTACCCGGATGGGCAGCGCCTCTCCCGCGACGAAATGCTCGAGGTGGTGGCACGCATGGTACGAGCGGTGCGCGTGCCGGTGACCGCGGATATGGAGGCGGGATACGGAATCACGCCCAAGGACATGGCGGAGACCGCGAAGGCGATTGTGGCCGCGGGCGCCGTTGGGTTGAATCTCGAAGACGTTACCGGAGATACCGAGAGCTCGCAGGTCGATACGGCGCTGCAGGTGGAAAAGATTCGCGCGATTCGTGAAGCTTCGGCCTCGCTGGGCGTTTCGCTGGTGATCAACGCGCGCACGGACGTCTATCTGGTGCCTATCGGACCGGAGGTTACGCGCTTCGAGCAAACGGTCGAGCGACTGCGCGCGTATCGCGCCGCGGGAGCGGATTGCGTGTTCGCTCCGGGCGTGAAGGAGCGCGACCTGATCCAGAAATTGGTGAAGGCCGTCGGTGCGCCGATGAACATTCTGGTGACGCCGGGATGCCCCCCGATTCCGGAATTGCAGAAGATTGGGGTGGCGCGGGCTAGCATCGGCTCCGGCGTGATGCGTTCGACGCTGGGCTTGGTCCGGCGCATCGGGAAAGAGCTGCAGGCTGCGGGAACCTACTCGGAACTATTCAACGGCGCGATTCCGTTTGCGGAGATTAACGGGCTGATCGCGCGGCGTGAGCCGTGAGCCGACAGGCCAAATTGCTCCAAGTGTTGAATAAAGAGATTGTTGGCTGCCGGAAATGCCCGCGGCTTGTGGAATATCGCGAATGCGTCGCGCGCGAGAAACGCCTGGCGTATCGGGATTGGACATACTGGGGCAAGCCGGTTCCTGGATTCGGCGATCCGCACGCGCAACTTGTCATAGTGGGGCTTGCGCCGGGTGCGCACGGCTCAAATCGCACGGGACGGATGTTTACCGGCGATCGCTCCGGCGTCTTCTTGTTTCAGGCGCTGTACGACGCGGGATTTGCAAACCAGGCTACTGCGGTGAAACGCGACGACGGTTTGCGGCTTAAGAATGTCTACATCGCGGCGGCGGCGCGCTGCGCTCCGCCGGACAACAAACCCCTGCTGTCCGAAATTTTAAATTGCCGCGGATACCTGGAGCGTGAGATCGACATCTTGCAGCCCAGGGCGGTGCTGGCGCTGGGTAAAATCGGGTGGGATGTTTTCCTGGGAATCCTGAAACATCGCGGAGCGATTCCCGCGCGGGTGGGATACCGGTTCGCGCACGGCGCGGAAGTGGATCTTCCGGAGGCGCGGATGCGGCTGTTTGGCGTCTACCACCCGAGCCAGCAGAATACGCAGACTGGGCTGCTGACTCCGGCGATGTATGCGAGGGTGCTGGGACGCGTCCGGCGATTTCTCGAGCAGGACCCAATATTAAACCCAGAGCACACAGAGAAGAGGAAGAAGACGTTGGCGCAGGGACGCGGACGGCGTTGAGTTGCGCCCCGAACAAGTGTCTGGATTCGATGGCAGGGTTGGCGGCGCGGGCCGACAGGCACTCACCTGCCGCAACCGGCTTTGTTGCGAGCACGCCGTATACCCAATTAATTCAAGGAGATAGCAGCCGCCCGAAAATGCCTGGTTTGGCTGGCAGGGTGCATTGCCGGAGGTGTGTTTCGAATGCGGAGGCAGGAATGAAGCGCAGGAGCATCAAGATATTTGGCGCGGCGAGCGTCATGGCATTGCTCGGAGTAGGCTCGGCGGCGACGGCCGTCGCACAGGACCAGACGCCAGAATCACCGGCAGTCGCGACCGCCGCGGAGCAGCGCGGGCGTCCGGCGGATGGACGGCGTCACGCCGATTTGCCCGTGGAGGCGTACGCGGTGGTCCCCGGGACGAAATTCCTGGTGCGGCTCGAGGATGAGCTGGACAGCAAAGAAACGCGTGAGAAGAAAGGCTTCAAGGTGACAACTTTGGAGCCACTGGAAGCAGGCAGCGGACTCTATCTTCCGCGCGGCGCAGAAATTCGGGGACACGTGAGCCGCGTCGAATCGGCAGGGATTGCCGGGCGGGCGAAGATCTGGCTTACGTTTGACGAAATCCGCACGAAATTCGCGAGGTTGCCCATCGTGGCAGAGGTGGTAAGCGTGCCGGGCGATCACAGTGTTAAAACGGGAGCCGCGCAGCAGGAGGGATTGATCCTGCGATTTATTGCCGGTGACGTGATCTCGAT
>CATPAM010000302.1 GCA_955651735.1 Candidatus Acidiferrales bacterium
AACCGGTGGAAATGGTTCCGTGCGAGACGAATGATCTGGAGGTGCCGGCGAACGCGGAGATTGTGCTTGAGGGTTATGTAAGTCTGAATGAGATGCGGACGGAAGGGCCGTTCGGGGACCACACCGGGTTTTATTCGCTGGAAGGGGAATTCCCGGTATTTCACGTGGAGTGCGTGACGCACAAGAAGGACCCGATTTATCTGACGACGGTGGTGGGGCCGCCGCCGCAAGAAGATTTTTACATGGGCTACGCGCTAGAGCGGGTCTTTATGCCGGTGATGAAAATGCAGTACCCGGAAATTGTGGACGTGGCCATGCCGGCTGAGGGGATTTTTCACAATCTGATGATTGTGGCGATCCGGAAGTCGTATCCCGGGCACGCGCGGAAGATTATGAACGCGATTTGGTCGCTGGGGCAGGCGATGTTCACCAAGGTGATTGTGGTGGTGGATCACGACGTGGACATTCACAATTACGGCGAGGTGGTGTGGAAGACGTTGTGCGCGTTGGACCCAGAGCGCGACGTACAGTTTGTGTTTGGTCCGACGGATACGCTGGATCACGCGGCGCGCATACAGGATTACGGGTCGAAGATGGGGATCGATGCGACGCGGAAGTGGGCGTCGGAGGGATTTACGCGGCCGTGGCCGGACGAGATTCGCATGGACGAACTGACAAAGGCGAAGATCGACGCAATCTGGAAAACGCTGGCACTTTAGGCGTCGCGGATTCGCAGCGAGTGTAAGCAGGTTGCGGGAATGAACACAAAGCGATACCGTCCTACCGTACAGCCAAGAATCGCGCAAAAGCACAAGTAATAGCGGTTCTCGAGGAGCGGTACTCAAGTACTGGGATTGGTACCCCAGAATACCCATTGATTGCCTGAAATAACCCCCTATTCTTAGGACACCTGCGGCCTAGAATCCCTTGACGCTCGGTGTGGCGCGGTGTCATAACCGAGTCACGGGGAGTGCCCCAAAGTTCCGCAGCGTCAACTGGGGTGCACCAGTGGTCGGGTTTAGCGGCGTTGTCTTTACTGCGCCAGGGGTAGTGTCCTCGTGAGTGAATCGCGCGAAGTGATGAATGTGCGGCAAGCGTCGCAGTATCTGGGAATCTCCCCGGATACGTTGTATCGTTACATCACCGAAGGCGAGATTCCCGCGTTTAAACTCGGCAATCGTTGGAAACTAAGGAAAACCATCCTGGACCGCTGGATGGAACGCAAGATGAGCCAGGTGCAGAGGCGCCGGTAGTTTTGTGGTGGTTGGAGAAAGAGGCCGCGTTATGTCGTTATTCGGCGGAAAGAGCAGGCAGTTGGTTGGGCTGGACATTGGGTCCAGTTCGATCAAGGCCGTGGAGCTGAAATCCACCAAGGGTGGATATGAGCTAGTGAGCTTTGGAACCGAGCACCTGGCGCAGGACACGGTGGTCGATGGCGCGATCATGGACGCGCCGCAGGTGGCCAACGCGATCAGCAAAATTTTTGACGCGCAGCGGATTAAGACGAAAAACGTTGCGACCTCGGTTTCCGGACATTCAGTGATCGTAAAGCGCGTGCCGCTGCCGTTGATGACCGAAGATGAGCTTTACGATCGCATTCCCTCAGAAGCCAGCCAGCACATCCCGTTTGATATTGCCGACGTGAATTTAAGTTATCAGCTGCTGGAGTCGATGGACTCGCAGATGGACGTGCTGCTCGTGGCCGTGAAGAAGGACAAGATTCTGAACCATACCAACGTCCTGGCTCAGGCCGGGAAGACGCCGGTGGTAGTGGACATCGACGCGTTTGGCTTGCAGAACTGTTTTGAAGTGAACTACGACCCCGACGCTGGGCAGACCGTGGCGTTGTTGAACATCGGGGCCAGCGTCATGAACATTAATATCGTGCGCGGAGGAATCCCGCTGTTTACGCGCGACGTCAGCGTGGGCGGCAACCAGTATACTGACGCGCTGCAAAAGGAATTGGACCTGAGCTTCGAGGATGCCGAGCGGCTGAAGAAGGGCGATTCGTTGCCCAGCGTCACCGACGAGCAGAAGCAGCAGATTTTGCGCAGCGTCTCTGATATTTTGACCCTGGAAATCCAGAAGACCTTCGACTTCTTCCGCGCGACGGCCAGCGGGGAGAACATCCAGCGCATCGTGGTGGCGGGCGGTACGGCGCGCGTCCCGGGCCTGGTGGACCTGCTGCGCGAGGAATTCGCCATGCCGGTGGAGGAATTGAATCCCTTCCGGAAAGTGCTCGTGAATCCCGGCAAGCACAGTGAGGATCAGATTCGCGAAATGGGCCCCCGACTTGCAATAGCAGTGGGGCTGGCACTTAGGAGCTTTGACTAGCCATGATTCGCATAAATCTTCTCGGACAAGCGCGACCCAGGGCGGCACGGCGGCCGGTGGATACCGGCGCGGCACTGCCGCTGGTCTTTGTGGGTGCGGGTGCGGCGCTGGGTGTGCTGGCGTTGTTTCTGCTATACCTCTCCTGGCAGAAGCAGTTGAACGAGGAGAACACGCGCATCAAGCAACTGCAAGCGCAGAAGGCCGACCTGATACAGATCAAGCAGCAAGTCGACACCTTCGAAGCGCAGAAGAAGATTTTGACGCAACGGGTGCAGACGATTGAGCAATTGCAGCGCGACCGCACCGGGGCACAGGAATTGCTGGATGAGATCGCCAGCACGGTTTCGCGAACGGAAAACCTTTGGCTGATCACCATGACCCGCAAAGGAAACAACCTGACAATGGAGGGAGCGTCGTCGTCCGTGAATTCAGTTGCGAACTTCATTACCGCGTTGAAGCGCTCGGGCTACTTCCAGAAGGTGGAAATCAAGGAAACGAAACAGGACGAGAAGAACACGGGGATACAAACCTTCGTGTTTCAAATGTCGGCGGAAATCAGCCCGCCGCAGATTGCGCCAGTGGCACCGCGTCCGCAGCAGCCGAAATCGGTGGGAAGCCCGGTAACAACGGCCGCCCCGGCGAAGAAAGGGTAACGAGCCATGGCCAATCCATTACGCGACATGTCATTGATCATGCAGGTTCTGCTGGCCTTGGCGATTACCGTGGTCTTGGTGGTCGTGGGAGTGTACGTGCCGGGTTCGCCAGTGGCGCAAGAGCGCGACGAGGTGGACAAGGCGGTTCGCGAGCGGGCCCAGCTAAACCAGGAAGTGACGCAGTTGCAGGTCTACCGGCAGCGTTACAGCGAATTGAAATCGCAGATGGACGCGCTGAACAAGCAGCTGGATACCCTGAAGACGATCGTGTTTTAATATAATTAGAGGGTCGAGTTTATAGGTATAGTTGATGTAGCGGCGGCAGCGTCGAATG
>CATPAM010000303.1 GCA_955651735.1 Candidatus Acidiferrales bacterium
AGTCTCGCGGGACCGAATCCGTTCTCAATGCGCTAATCCTCGCCAGCAATGACGTGCAGAACAAACGACTCCGTAACGACACGCGCACCGCGCTGGATAACATGTGGGCCGAACAGCAAACCACCGGAGATAAAGCCGGCGCATGGTTGTGGCTGCGCTTCGCCAATGAACCGTGGGAAGCCGACGATTCGGACTTCTACGGAGCCACGCTTGCGGCCGTAGCGGCGGGCACTGCCCCCGAGAATTACCGCGCGCGACCCGAAATCCAAAATAGCGTCACGATGTTGCGCGCATACCTCAACCGCGAATGCGCAACGCAGACCCCCATCAATCGTGTGGCCCTTTTGTGGGCATCGACGAAACTGCCCGGACTCCTCGCGCCGGAACAGCAGACCGCCATCATCAACGAAGTACGCAGCAAGCAGCAGGCCAACGGAGGCTGGAGTCTGTCGTCCCTGGTTGGCGCGTGGAAACGCGCGGATGGAACTCCGCAGGAAGTGAAAAGCGACGGCTACGCCACAGGATTTATCACCTTCGTACTACAAGAAGCCGGGATTCCCCGAGAGGATTCCCAACTGCAGCTGGGCCTCGCGTGGCTGGCAAGCAATCAGAACAAAACGGAAGGCTTCTGGCTGGCCTCCTCGTTAAACAAAAACGAAGCACATCACTTGAGCCCGGGTACCGCGCGCTTCATGAACGACGCGGCAACGGCCTATGCTGTGCTCGCGCTGACCGAGCCCAACCGCCGTTGAACCAAAACACACGGGCGCCATATGTCCAGATGTGAACAGACTGTCCGCTGATTCCGCGCTATAACAGATTGTCGATGCACTGAGTCGATTCCCGGCTCAGGCCAAGCCAGCCGACAGGGGGGCAGTCATGTCTTCGGGCGATCCTATTGCACAGAGCCCAAGCGGTCACCTTCGAACCTTGGGAACATGTTGGATAGTCTATGGAGTTCTTCGCTTGCTCATGGCGGTCTGCCTGTTCATCTACAGCGCTACGGCTACGGTAATGTTTGGTGCTTTGCTCAACCGCGTTTCTGACCCGTTTTCGCTCATGGCTGATTTCCATGTCGTATACATTGCAATGATAGCTTTGTCGGTTGTCTGCGGCATTTTGGGGATCATCGCTGGACTGGCCCTGCTTGCAGGAAACCCGTCAGGCCGCCTGCTCGCCCTCATTGCAGGATTTTTGTCGCTCTCCAATATTCCGTTGGGCACAACTCTGGGGATTTTCACCCTTGTAGTCTTGCTTCCAATAAGAGCTGCGCAACTTCACAGTCACTCCGCACGAGCGGTTTAGCCCGCTTTCCCATGGCGCAACGCGCGACGCGATACGGCATTAGAGCGGTACGCGCCGGCAAAAAAGGAGATGCCCAGACATGATGGTGATGTTCGTTCTTCCCGTAATTATCATCGTAGCGCTTGTGGCTAGTCTTCCGGTTTGGCCGCATAGCAAGAAGTGGGGCTTTTACCCCATCAGTGGCGTAAGCGTGATTATCCTGATCATCTTGTTCTTATTTTGGACCGGCCGCTTGTCACCCAGCTAGAGCACACTCGCTACGCTCTGCTCATTACAAAATCGGCGATGAGGATTTTATTCCTACTTGGGTTCCCGGCCTCGTAGAGCTGATTTTCCCCGCACTGGTTTTGATCCCGAGCGGGTAGCGCAGGGAAAGTCTTCCGGGAATACCTTTGGCTACATAGAGGCTGGCCCACCGGCCGCGGATGGTCCCGGCGAGAGTCGCAAATCAGAAGGGCGATCAAGACCGTAAGTCAAATCACCGGCCAAACTTCTGCCGTGATATCTCTATCGAAAAACCGCTGAATCGACTAGCGGCGGGACACTGCCTCCTTCCCTCTCTTCCTCCTCTTCCTCCTCCTCTTCCTCCTCTTCTTCTTCCTCTTCTTCCTCTTCTTCCTCTTCTTCCGACTTATCTCCTTCATCACCAACCTCTTGCAGACTCTTTGTCGTCGCCAAGAAAGTCAACTCCTTTTGCAACCAAGCAAATCCGGACTCTTTACCCAAAACACCCGGGGTGGGGGTACCCCAACTCTTCCGGGGCGAGCCTCCCTTCCGCCATCATATGCGCCACGTGGCGCCTCTATCCCCCGTGGCCTCAATCGATTGCGCATACTTCCTGTCACCACGGGGTGCACTCCCCACGCCCTTCGGCTTACCGTTCTCGACATTACGGACCTGCCGACATTCAGACCTTCCGACCTCCCTCGCCCGGTTACTGTGCTACTATCGCCTCAAGTTCGCCTCCCCTTCCCCCAACGGCAAGGACTTATGCCTCCAGACGGCACACGTCGCAGTGGGCGCATTCCCAAGCAGATCGCTATCACTCTCGTTGGAAGCGACATCGAAGGGCGTGTGTTTTCCGAGCAGACCAAGACCGTCCTGCTCAGCCGCCACGGCGCCGGCATCCAGTCGACGTACAAGCTGTCCGCCGAGCAGGAACTCGTGATTCGCAATGAGGAGTCCAATAAGGAAACCGAGGCCCGCGTGGTCGGCCAGATTGGCTCCGACGGCGACACCTATATTTATGGCGTCGCCTTCTTGGACCATAAGATCAATTTTTGGGGCATCGATTTCCCGGATTTATCGGAAACCGAAAAGCGGGCCAGCAAAACTCTTCTCGAGTGCAGCAATTGCCGTACTCGGGAGATGGCCGACCACAGCGATCTCGCGTCCGACGTACTGGCCGTCAACGACGGCATTGTCCGCTACTGTAAGAAGTGCGGGTCGTCTACGCTGTGGAAGTTGGCGGCCGCGAGCGGCGAGTCCTCCGAGGAGACCCTCGGCGAGCCGGACACCTTAGGCTTGCCTGCTGCTCCGCATGTGTGGGGCGCGGCCGAGCGGCCTAGCGTCCCGCGGGAAAAACCGTCCGCGTTCGCCGGCGCTGCCTGGATGCAGACGGAAACCCGTGGGTCCGCGCCCACGCTCGAGCCAGCCACCGCGCAGCCTTCGGCCCCCGATGTGCTACCGGCGACGGCGCCCGCCGTGGTGCTGTCCGGTACGCGCGTTCCGGCGAAGGAGCGGGAGAATCGGCGAAAGCACGCTCGCATGCGTGTGAACTTCAAGGCTTGCGTGCGACGGCCAAACCTGCAAGACGACATTGTCACCTGCGAAGACATGTCGCGCGGCGGCCTGCGCTTCAAGAGCAGCCAGAAGTACTTTGAGAAAACGCTGATCGACGTGGCCGTGCCGTATTCGCCGGGCGACCAAGCCATCTTCGTGCCCGCTCAGATCATGTACGTGCAGGAACTGCCGGAGCAGAAACTGTATCGCTACGGCGTGATGTACCTGCGCAGCGGCCGATGAAAGGCGTTGATTACACTATAGTTAATATACAACCCCTGTGCCTGTTCACCGCCCCTCTTTAGTACCCCCTCAGTGCGGTACCCGTGTTCTATGGATGGTTTGCGGGCGCAGAGCAACAATATTGGCAGAAAGTAGAGACCGCTACAGGTTTCACATTGAGGCCTGCTCAACCCATGTC
>CATPAM010000304.1 GCA_955651735.1 Candidatus Acidiferrales bacterium
ATCCGGCCAGCCGTCGAGATCGTAATCGAAAAAAAAGCAGCCGAACCCCAGGGTCAGCAACGTGGCACGCCCGATCGCGGATTGCGGCGCTTCGTCAACGAACAAGCCTTTGCCTTCGTTGTGATACAGCGAAAGCATCTGGTTTGAAAAATTCGTGATCATCACGCTGGGATAGCCAGAGTGATCGTAGTCGGCGGCATCCACGCCCATTCCGGCGCGCGCCACGCCATCTTCGCTGAACGCGATGCCGGCGATCACGCCTTTTTCAGAAAAGGTGCCGTTGCCGTTGTTACGGTAGAGCTTGTTGGGCTGCGTGTCGTTTGAGAAGAGCAGATCGGGCCAGCCATCGTTGTCATAATCGAGCACCGCAATGCCCATTGTTTTCGAGGTTGGATCGCCGAGGCCTGCCTTTTGCGTGACATCCTCGAACGTGCCGTCGCCGCGGTTGTGCCAGAGCCGCGCTGCGGTGCTCTTGTAGGATTCCGGCGTGCAGTACGATTTGCTTTTGCCGTCCAGCGTGCAATAGAGATCGGTTTCCTGGGTCCATTGCACGTAGTTGCCGACCACCAGATCGAGCCGGCCATCTTTATCGAAGTCGACCCAAGCAGCGCTGGTGCTCAACTCCCGGGGGCCGCTGAGCCCAGCTTTCTGCGTCACGTCGGTAAATGTCCCGTTGCCATTGTTGTGGAAGAGTCGGTTCTGTCCGAGCGCGGTGACGAAGAGATCGTCAAGGCCATCGTTGTCGTAATCGCCGACCGCGACGCCCATGCCGTACATCTCGACGTCAAGCCCGGCTTTGCGCGTTACGTCGATGAACGTTCCGTCGTGATTGTTGTGGTAGAGCTTGGGCGTGGTGTGCTTTTGCATATGACCCGGCCAGTCCATGCCGTTGACCAAGAAAATATCGGGCCAGCCGTCATTGTCGTAGTCGATGAAAGCGACGCCCGGGCCGAGCGTTTCCGGCAGGAATTTCTTTCCGAACGCTCCATTGTTGTGCACGAAGCGAATGCCGGACTGCTGAGTGACATCGCGAAAGGTCACCGGGGAGGTGGCCGGACCGCCGGGCCTGCTGCTCGTTACTCTGGCTGCAGCTGCGAGCACAAAAACAGCGAATACCGCGGTGAGTCCCCTCATTGTTTCCTCATTGTTCAGTCGCGCCCGACGCCCAAAGCATCCGCGACGCGATTGATGTAATTGAACCAGGACGCGATCAGCGTAATCTGCAGAATGCTGCGGTCGTCGAAGCCCACGGCTCTGAGTTTTGCGTGATCGTCCGGCGAAACTTTGGTGGCATCCCTGGTCAGCTTCACAACGTAATCGAGCATAGTGCGATCCTGTTCGCTGATCGGGGCCGACTGGTAATCCCTCTGCAGCGCCTCCACTAGCTCTTTGTTCAAGGTCACGCGACGCAGAAACTCTGCGTGGGATTCAATTCAATAGACGCAGCGGTTCGTGACGGAAACCATGGTCGCAATCATTTCGTGCTGGTGGCGCTGCAACGGCAGCTCCGGAGACATCAACGCTCCGAAAGTGCTGAAGGCATGAAAGAGAGCATCGGGAATCAGCGAGTGCGACGCCACAATGCTCGAAGTCTTCCCGTCATTTTCGGGGTGGACCGGAGTTGCGTACTCAATAGGATAGACGGCGCGCTGCGCCATCATCGCTTTCTTGACGCGCTCATCGTCTTCCATCGTCACGGTCTTGATCCAGGTCATGAATCAGATCCTCCTGAACTCAGCTTGGTGTGGAATCAGCATCAACCGCCAGGCCGGTTCACGGCAATTGCAGCTGATGCTGCGGCGCCCTTGCCGGTCTTCGCAGGCGGATTCAGCGCAACGGAGACATGCTCATGAATGGGCTGCCGCTCGTTGTTGTCTTCCGGATGTGCTTGGCGGTAAGGTCCGGTGATGGCCTGCGCCGATTCATCGGCCTTGAATCGCAGATAGCGCTCTTTATGTTCGTCAGCGCGCGCTTCGTCGCCGAGCCCGCTGTAGCAAAGCATCAGGTTGTAATGGGCCTGCAAGTCCTCGGGGTCGATCGCCAGGGTCTGATCGAATTCCGCGACGGCTTCGGCGTACTTCTTCTGCAGAAATAAAATGCGGCCCACTTCGTTGCGCACGACGCGGTCGCGAGGATATTGCGCCAGTACGCCTCTCAGCCGTGAAATCGCCTCGTCGTATTTCCCTTCTTCTTTCAAAATCCGCGCGTAGAAGAAGTTCGCGCGAGCCAGCTCGGGTTTGAGCGCCAGCGCCTTCTCCAGCACAACGCGCGCTCCGGCGGTGTCGCCTTCCTGCACCAGGGCGCGCCCGATGTTCACCCAACTATCAGGATTTTGCGGATCAATGTCTGCGGCGTTTTGAAACGCCGCCGCCGCACCCTTCAGGTCGCCTTGCAAGAAAAGCCCGATGCCGTAATCGTTCCAGCGCGACCAATCCTCTTTCGCCAGGGTCACTTGGGGTTGCGGTGCCGCCGCATTTCGTGCAACGACAGTCAGCGTCTTCGTATCTTCCGCTACCGCGATAATCGGCAAGTTTGGAACCGCTTTCAGCTCGCCCGAAATCGTCTTGGGGTCGACGCTCTTGAAGAGCCATTTCCGGTCGTCGTAGTCCGGGGTCACGGCGTTGGGCGGCTGATTCGAATCCTCCACGCCGGCGAATGCAAACTGCGTATTCCACCACATGAATTTTCGGTAGTTCAGCTTGGCGTGCAGCGTGATCTTGTCGCCTGCATTTGCCGGAACGTGCAGCCGGTAGTGCGCGGTGTCCGCTGCGCCGGGTGGAATCAAATGCACGTACACGGTCGCGCGATTGGCCCAGGCATTTCGCTTGTTGATCGGATTCCCGTGCGCATCGATGAGCAGCGAGCGGTAAAAGTGCGCCCCTTTTTCCACCGGAC
>CATPAM010000305.1 GCA_955651735.1 Candidatus Acidiferrales bacterium
GGATTCATCGGCGGGCGCGTCTGCAAACGGATGATGCAGGCCGGAGTGCCAAAAGTTCGAGCCTTGGTACATGGAATGCATCGCGCGGCGCGCATCGCGCGCATGCCAGTAGAGCTCTGCCCCGGGGACTTGCTGGAGCGCGAATCGCTACGGCAAGCGCTGGGCGAGGCCAAGGTTGTGATCCATTGCGGGTTGGGTTCAGCGAGCGGCATCGTGCGGGAGACCGAAAACATGCTGGCGGTGGCACACGCCGCCGGGGTGAAGCGATTCATCCATGTCAGCACCGCGGCCATCTACGGTATCACACCTCCTCCTGGATCGGAGAGCGAGGATGCTCCGCTGCGCCGGACGGGCGATCCCTATTGTGACAAAAAAGCAGCGGCGGAAAAAGTTGTACTCAACTACGGCAAGCGCGGATTGCCGGTGGTAATCCTACGGCCTTCGATCGTGTGGGGGCCTTACTCGGCGTGGTCGACGCGGCTGATGGACGATCTGCGCACAGGGCAAGTGGCGTTCATCGACGGTGGACGCGGCGCATGTAATGCGACCTACGTGGACAATCTGATTGACGCCATGATACTCGGACTGGAAAATGACCGCGGGCTGAACCAAGCTTTCTTTATCACCGATGGAGAGCATGTGAGCTGGGGAGATTTCATCCGGGCACACATGGCGCTGATGGAAACCCCGCCGGTGGTGGGGGAAATTTCGCGGGCGGAGATCGAGGCCAGCCGGGGCAAGGGTTCCGGCCTGTTGCTGGGCTCGATAAAGGCAACGGCACGAGTGGCACGCAGCAAGGAATTCCGCCAGATGCTGATGCAGATCCCGTTGACGGAAGCGGCGTTGAAAACGGCGTGGAACTGGGTCGATTCCCTGCCTCCGGAGAAGCGGGAACGCCTGCGAGCGCGCTTTGGCGTGCGACGCGCGGTGGCGAGCTCCACCACTGCAAAGTTCATTCCGGACTCAGTGACGGAAGCGACGCAAAGCACAACGGTGTTCTTCAGCATCGAGAAAGCGCGAAAAGTGCTGGGCTACGAGCCGCGGATACAGTTTGCCGACGGAATGAAACGGGTCGAACAGTGGCTGCGGTATGCGGCCTATCTTTAGCAACTGGGCGCGAGAAACGGAACGGATCGGAGCCGATGTTGGAGTTTGAAAAAACGCAGATCCTGAAAAACGTCGGCTCCAGCTGGTCAGCGCTGGCTGCTAACGTGTTGGTCGGAATTTTTCTGTCGCCCTTCATTCTGCACCGGCTGGGCGATGCCGCCTACGGCATCTGGGTCCTGATTTTTTCCGTCACGGGTTACTACGGACTGTTTGATTTAGGAATCCGCTCTTCCATCATTCGCTACGTTTCCAAATACACAGCCACCGGCGATAGCGAGAAGCTCACGCACTTCGTCAGCACCGCTCTCTTTAGCTACACCGGCATTGGCCTGGTATCCATGGCGTTGACCGCCACGCTCAGTTCGTCGGTTGAACACCTGTTTAAGATTCCGTACGATATGCATTCGCAGGCGCGCCTGTTGCTGCTCTTGGTCGGAGCATCGGTCAGCCTGGGATTTCCGTTGGGCGTTTTCGGAGGGATGCTGGAAGGATTGCAAAGGTTTTACATTCTGAATTGGACGAGCATCGGGTCGACTTTGCTGCGGGCGGCACTGATCGTGCATTTCTTGAATCGCGGCTATGGACTGATCACAGTCGCACTGATTACGGTGGCGCTGCCCGTCCTGTCTTCAATTCTGCGCGCCATCATCGTTTTCCGGTTGTGCCCCGTGCCCCTCGGCCTGCGCTACGTAGACAAAGTCTCCTTCCGCCACATGGCTACCTATGGTGGAACCACGTTTCTTGTGATCGTGGCTGGACAGCTGCGCTTCCGCACCGACGAACTGGTGCTGGGCGGAATGATGTCCACGGTGGCAATTACGTATTTTTCGATCGGCGCCCGGATCGTGGACTACTGCCAGGAATTCGTCTCGAGCATGGCGCAGATTTTTGTCCCCATGTCGAGCCAATCGGAGGCGAAAGGCGATCTCGCGCGCTTGCGGAAGGTTTATATCGCGGGAAACCGCGTGTGTGCGTTGCTGGTTCTGCCCATCACGGTAATCCTGATTCTGCTGGGGAAACACGTCATCCGGATCTGGGTCGGCGCCCGCTACGTTCCGCACAGTTACCCGGTGTTAGTGGTGCTGATTATTCCCTTCACGCTGATGCTCATGCAGGGGGCTTCGGGACGCGTGCTGTTCGGCATCGGCAAACATCAATCCCTGGCAAAAGTTACCCTGCTCGAGGGGATTGCTAACTTAATCCTGAGTATTGCGTTGGTGCCGCCGTTGGGCGTAGTGGGTGACGCGCTGGGCACGGCGATTCCGCTGTCTTGCACGTTCCTCCTCTTCATGCCCCGCCATCTAGGGAAACAGCTTGGCGTGCCAGTGCGCAGTTTCCTGCGCCAGGCGTATTCGTTGCCCCTTCTCCTGAACTTGCCCCTGCTTGGAGTGGTCTGGCTGGCGAACAGGTTCTTTACTCCCAAGAACCTGATCCAGTTGGTGATGGAAATTGGAGCCGCGTTCCTGATTTATGGCATTGGAGTACTCTGTGCTTATAAGACAGGCCGCGTGTTTCGAGTTACGGAGTTAGGCGTCCCCGCCCAGCCGCTGGCCCCTCAGCTTGCCACGGAGCCCGTGATCTCGGTGGAATACCTGGAAAAATCCTAGGGCGATCCCTAAATTCCCGAGACATCCATATACGCAGGCCGTATCTTTCGTTCCCATACAGGGTTCAGCCATCACGTAAGCCATGAGAACGGTGCCCTCCTCATTCCAACCTACCTCTCCCATCACAAGATTCAGTGACAACAGTCTGGACGCCCGCTCACCCCTTTGCTGCAGTCCGACAGCGCACGTGAGGGGACTGGGTGAGATATATAGAGATACTGAAGCAGCGTGGGGCAGCTAGCGAGCCCGGTCGGCCACCCGGATGTAGGGCTCCACCAGGGAAAGCAGCTTGTCTTTTAGGAAAGGTCCGCTCGCCAGCAGACCTGACAGAAGCGGTTCGCGGCGATTGGCGGTCAGGTTGGTGTTCTCCAGAGTGCTGACAAAACCACCTGCGCTCTGCACCAGGGCTGCTCCCGCCACCACGTCCCATTCGTTCTTGGGAGTTAGGGTAAACGTCACATCCGCCAGTCCAGCCGAGACCAGCGCGAGTTTGTAGGCCACGGAGCCCATGGGGCGGATCTTAAAAGCGGCGTTCTCAAACGGTTTCCATTCACCGCGCTTGATCTCGCTGCGGCTGGCGAGAACCAGGGCGCCGTCCAGAGTATTGCGCTGGCTGGGCTGGGAAGGCTTGCCATTGTAGGTGACGCCGGATTCGAGCGATCCCAGGAAGGTTTCATCGGTTGCGGGATTGTAGATTCCTCCGACCACGGGATGGCCGCTCTCGAC